>JAJZTV010000036.1 GCA_021847385.1 Pseudomonadota bacterium
CTACCACCGTGCCGGCCACGGCGCCGTCACCTCGCCCAGCTCCAAGCGCGGCTACACCGCCTTCGTGCTGGCCAAGATGAGCCGTCTGCAGGGTGCCTCCGGCATCCACGTCGGCACCATGGGCTACGGCAAGATGGAAGGCGAAGGCGACGACAAGATCATCGCCTACATGATCGAGCGCGACGAGTGCCAGGGTCCGGTCTACTTCCAGAAGTGGTACGGCATGAAGCCCACCACCCCGATCATCTCCGGCGGCATGAACGCGCTGCGTCTGCCCGGCTTCTTCGAGAACCTGGGCCACGGCAACGTGATCAACACCGCCGGTGGCGGCTCCTACGGCCACATCGACTCCCCGGCGGCCGGCGCGATCTCCCTGCGTCAGTCCTACGAGTGCTGGAAGGCCGGTGCCGATCCGATCGAGTTCGCCAAGGAGCACAAGGAATTCGCCCGTGCCTTCGAGTCGTTCCCGAAGGATGCCGACAAGCTGTTCCCCGGCTGGCGCGAGAAGCTGGGCGTGCATAAGTAATCGGACACACCGCTCACGCTGAACTGAGAAACGCCCCCGAACTTGGGGGCGTTTTTTATCCGTTTTCACGTAGGGTGCGCTCTGCGCACCATTTGAACCGGTGCGCAGAGCGCACCCTACGGGGTTGATCATGACAGACAAAGAACAATACAAGGTTCACCAGGAACCCTACTACCAGGCCCAGGGCAAGGAAGTGCAACTGTACGAGGCGGCCTACCGCAACCGCCTGCCGGTCATGGTCAAGGGCCCCACCGGCTGCGGCAAGTCGCGCTTCGTCGAGTACATGGCGTGGAAGCTCGGCAAGCCCTTGATCACCGTGGCCTGCAACGAGGACATGACCGCCTCTGACCTGGTCGGCCGCTACCTCTTGGAAGCCAACGGCACCCGCTGGCTGGACGGCCCGCTGACCACGGCCGCGCGCATCGGCGCCATCTGCTACCTGGACGAGATCGTCGAGGCCCGGCAGGACACCACCGTGGTCATCCACCCGCTGACCGACCACCGTCGCACCCTGCCGCTGGACAAGAAGGGCGAGCTGATCGCGGCCCACCCCGACTTCCAGTTGGTCATCTCCTACAACCCCGGCTACCAGTCGCTGATGAAGGATCTCAAGCAGTCGACCAAGCAGCGCTTCACCGCCTTCGACTTCGACTACCCGGCGGCCGCGTTGGAGACCACCATCCTGGCCAAGGAGACGGGGCTGGACGAGGCCACCGCCGGCCGGCTGGTGAAGATCGGCCAGACCGCGCGCAACCTCAAGGGCCACGGCCTGGACGAAGGCATCTCCACCCGTCTCTTGGTCTACGCCGCCACCCTGATCAAGGACGGCGTCGAGCCGCGCGACGCCTGCCGCATGGCCCTGGTGCGGCCGATCACCGACGACGCCGACATCCGCGCGACGCTGGACCACGCCATCGACGCCACCTTCGCCTAGAGGTCATGCATAAATCTACTGCGCATCCCGATTCCGCTCCTGCGATGCTCGCCGCACCACTTGTACGACTGCGCTTCTCGAAACGGACTCGGGCTGCTCGCTACGATTTCTGCACGACCTCTATGGTCTAGGAATGTCACATGAGTGAAGTCGGGACCGAATACCAGCACCCCCTGATGGCGGCCTACTGGAAGCAGCTC
Source organism: Pseudomonadota bacterium (assembly GCA_021847385.1). GTDB lineage: Bacteria > Pseudomonadota > Gammaproteobacteria > Burkholderiales > Thiobacillaceae > Sulfuritortus. The sequence continues at coordinate 1,661 of JAJZTV010000036.1, forward strand.
AACAGCGGCTTCCCGCAGGTGAAGGAGGTGTTCGAGGATTGCATGGCCGAGGCCCTGGCCGTGCTCAGCCGCGAAGAGCTGAGCGAATATCTCGATGCCGCCAGCTTCCTCGGCCGCATGGGCCGCGGGGTCGAGCCCATCCTGACCTTCCTGGAGGAATGGCCCTCGGTGGCCAAGGTCCTGGGCGGCTCGGCGCTGCCCCGGGTGATGCAGGCCATCCACGCCATGCACAAGTCGCCCAACGGCAAGGCCATCACCCCCTTCCTGCAGACCCTGGCGGCGGTGGCGCGGCGCCAGCACTCGCAGGATGCTTTGCAGCACTACCTCGACATCGCCCTCGACCTGATGGCGCGCACCACCGGCTCCATCCACGGCCACCACACCACTTTCCCCAGTCCCGGCCTGCCCGAGTTCTACCAGCAGGCGCCGTTCCTGCTCAGCAACCTGTCCATGGCCGGCCTGAAGAACTGGGTCGAATACGGCATCCGCAACTACGGCAACCACCCCGAGCGGCAGCAGGACTACTTCAGCCTGCAATCGGCCGACAGCCGCGCGGTGCTGCAACGCGAGCGGCACGGCACCTTGTTCGCCGACGTCGAGCGCAAGCTTGATCTGTACCTGCGCGCGCTGTGGCAGGACAGCGATCATCTGGTGCCGTACTCCACCGCCTTCGACGAACTGCGCAAGCCGGTGCCCTATTACGACCAACTCGGCATCCGCGTGCCGGACGTGTTCGACGACGCCGGTGAGATCTCCGGCCTTGACCGCTACCGCGCCGTGCTCGCCCACATGGTCGGCCATCGGCGCTGGACCGAGGCCCAGATCGCCGACAACTGGAGTCCGTTCCAGCGCATGGCCGTCGAGTTCTTCGAAGACTGCCGCATCGAGACCCTGCTCTGCCGCGAATACCCCGGCCTGCGCCGCATCTTCCTGGCCCTGCACCCCAAGCCGGCCGAGACCGCCTGCGACCCGGAGACCACCTCCTGCCTGCGCCATCGCCTGGCCATGTTGTCGCGCGCCTTGCTCGATCCGGCGCACGGCTACCAAGACCCGGCCCTGCTCGACTTCGTGCAGCGCTTCCACGCCGCGCTCGCCGCCGGCGCGTCGAGCACGAGCGAGATCGCCGGCCTGGCCCTGAGCTACGTCGCCCGCACCCGCCGCCAGAGCGACCAGTTCGCCAAGGTCCACTTCGACGACACGGTGATCGACTACCGCGACGACAACCGGCAGATGTGGAAATTCATCGAAGAGGGCGACGAGGAACAGGCCTTCGACGCCGAGCGCAAGATCGAGCCGGGCGAAGAATTGAAGGGCCTGCCGCCGCGCCACTACCCGGAGTGGGACTACCACAGCCAGACCTACCGGCCCGACTGGGCCAGCGTCTACGAGGCCCTGCACCCCAGCGGCAACGCGGCCAAGATCGACCAACTGCTGCAAAAACACGACGCCTTGGCCAAGCGCTTGAAGCGCCTGCTCGATCTATTGAAGCCGCAGGACAAGGTGCGCATCCGCTACCAGGAAGAAGGATCGGAGCTCGATCTCGACGTCGCCATCCGCTCGCTGATCGACTTCAAGGGCGGCGCCACGCCCGACCCACGCATCAACATGAGCCACCGCACCAGCGGCCGCGACATCGCGGTCATGCTGCTGCTCGACCTGTCCGAATCCTTGAACGAAAAGGCCGCCGGTTCCGAACAGACCATCCTCGAACTGTCGCAAGAGGCGGTGTCGCTCTTGGCCTGGGCCATCGAGAAGCTGGGCGACCCCTTCGCCATCGCCGGCTTCCACTCCAACACCCGGCACGACGTGCGCTACCTGCACGTCAAGGGCTACAGCGAACATTGGAACGACGAGGTGAAGGCCCGCCTGGCCGCCATGCAGGCCGGCTGGTCCACCCGCATGGGCGCCGCCATGCGCCACGCCGCCCACTACCTGGGCGCGCGCCCATCGGACAAGAAGCTCATGCTCATCCTCACCGACGGCCAGCCCTCGGACGTCGACGCGCAAGACGAACGCCTGCTGATCGAAGACGCCCGCCAAGCCGTGAAAGAACTCGACCGCGAAGGCATCTTCACCTACTGCATCAGCCTCGACCCCAAGGCCGACGAATACGTGGCTGACATCTTCGGCCGGCAGTACACCGTGGTCGACAACATCCAGCGGCTTCCCGAGAAGCTTCCTGAACTGTTTATGGCGCTTACCAAATAAGCGTCAGAAATAGCAGTTTCTCAGTGAAGGTTTTTATGCCCTTTAGGGTGAACTTGCATCAGCAAGTTAAGCCGCGCAGTGGCGGCCGTAGCCGGCTCGCGATGTCTTCGTGGCTCAGTGCATGCGATGATATGCAAACCATGTAGAACCGGTTGACGCATCCATGCCCAATCGACTGGAAGATTCCAGTCGCTTCGCACCGACTTGTTCGGGATTTATCGGAGTGCCCATCATGATGGAATACCTGTTTTTCGACGCTGGTCTGCGCGACAAATTTGTTCAGCATGTGCGCGGGCTGGGCGTTCAATGTACCCAACAGGACGATCCGCTGGGGCTGGTCGTGGGGGTGCCGGAAGATTTGCCCGATACCATCGAAGCCTCGCTGGAGGCCTGCTATGAGTTGCTGCGGCAGGAGGAAGCGCGACTGGTGGAGCAATCGGAAGGTGGCTTAAAAAAACACCTGGCCGGTATTCAACTGCAATTGCCGGATGGCCGATCCTGCATGGTCGCCCTGCAGCCGGATATCGCCAGCCGGCTCATGGCATGCCTTAGCCTGGAAGAAATCCAGGACCTTTTCGCCAATGTCGCCAACTGCGCGCTACAGGCGGAAAACGGCCCGCTCTGCAAGAGGTGAGAAAGCCGCGCAGACCCTCCTCGGCTAAAAGCGGCTTGCGTTGTCCCTGACGCCCACGCAGTACGTGCCAGGAACAGCAATTTTTTGACGCGGGCTAAGCGCGGATAGAACAAAAAAGGGCGCCCGTAGGCGCCCTGGCAATTGCGCTTCGCTTCTGCGCTCAGGACTGCGGCTTCTTTTCCGGGTGGTCGAGGTAGCGGCTGTCCTTGACCGGCGTGGCCGAGGCATCGATGACTTTGTAGCCTTGTTTTTGCAGGTTGACGACTTCGGCGAAGCCGGCCGGGACGATGGTGACGAAACCGTCGATGTCCTTGGCCTCGAAGCCGGCGGCATGCATGGCGTTGTTGCACATGCGGAAGTCGACATTCTCTTTGCTCAGGCTGGCAAGCTGGTCGATGACCGCCTGATATTTCTCGTAGTTTTCCTTGGCGAAGGCGCGGATTTCGGTACCGTGCAGCACCACCACGGCCTTCCCCGGCACGACCTTGTTGACGTTCTTGATGAAGCCGACCAAGGCATTGAGCTTTTTCGGATCGTCGTAGTTGACGTCATAGACCCGGTCGATCTTCGGGTACTTGTGCATATCGACCTTGGCCTCGCCGAGTATCGTGGCATCTTCCGCGTGTGCTGCGGCAGACATGGCAGAAAAGGCAAGCGCCAGCGCGGCCGCCTTGAAATATCGGGTGTTCATCGGGTGTCGTCTCCTGTGTATTCATCGGGGGTGCGCCAGGGCAGGCGGTATTTCGCAATCTCTTTGTGGCCATGCCTTGCCCGCGAGGGCATATTACCTTTTGGCCGATAACGGCAGGGCTGGAGTGGCACTGTTGCCTTTTGGTCTTTTATTACCAAGCGTTGGGGCGCCCCGTTCGCGATCTCGACCGGAAGGGCGTCTTCAGCTACGGCATCGACCTCGAGCTCAAGGCCGGCAAAGACGTGGCCAGAAGCTCCCCGAGCTTCTCATGGCGCTTACCAAGCAAGGCCCGAAGGGGAGTTTTCAGTGAGCCCCTCAGGCGAACTTCGCCTGGCGAAGCTGGGCGGAGCGGCCATAATCCAAACATGCGCCGTGTCGACAAGCCGAACCGGGTTTACCCTGACATAAAGCCGGGTTTTTCAACGCAATAGATCCCTGGCGCTCGCTCGGTCATCTCCGGTGCGGCCGTATAGCCCGCCCGGCCCTGAAAGGGGGCGATATGCACAAACCAATCGGTATCCTGATCGCCTTGCTCGCCTTGGCCGGCGGCCTTGTCCAAGCGGCCGACGGCTATCCCGCGGCGCTGGGCAAACCCGGCGACCCGGCCAAGGTGGATCGCGCCATCGAGATCGGCGTCAGCGACGACATGCGCTTCTCGCCGGACGAGGTGCGCATCAAGCGGGGCCAAACCATCCGCTTTCAGGTGCTCAACGGCGGCCAACTCAAACACATGCTGGTGTTGGGCACGCTGGCCGGGCTGAACAAGCAGGCCGCGCGGCTGCGCAAATTCCCCGAGACGCAATACGCCGGCCCCAATGCCGTCAGCATCGAGCCCGGCCAAGTGGGCGAGCTAGTCTGGCACTTCACGCAGGCCGGCGATTTCGATTTTGCCTGCCTGGTCCCGGGGCATCTCGCCGCCGGTATGCGCGGCAAGGTCATCGTGCGCCCATGAGGTCGGGCGGGTGCGGGATTGGGCGTTTTCGCCGAGGCAAATGCCCCTGACGGATTCGTCGCTCAATCTATGATGGTATTTGCACCATATGGGAGAGCGATCATGGCCATTACACGCAAGAAGCTGCTGGCGGAGCTCAACAAGGACCTGGAGTGGGAGTATGCCGCCGCCATCCAGTACGTGCAGCACGCCACCACCATCACCGGCGCCAAGTACGACTCGATCCAGAAGGAGCTGCTGATCCACGCCCAGGAGGAGATGCAGCATGCCGTGATGCTGTCCGAGCAGATCGACTTCCTCGGCGGCACCCCTAGCGTGGACGTGGAAAAGCGGGAGACCTCGGCCAGCAGCGTGGAAATGCTCCGGCAGGACCTGGCCGGCGAGGACAACGCCATCGCCCGCTACCGCGAACGCATCGCCCAGGCCGAGGCGCTGCAGGAATACGGCCTGCGCCGCGTGCTCGAGGACATCCTGATCCAGGAGGAAGAGCACAAGCGCGACATCGCCGACGTGCTGGCCAGTTAAGGTAAGGCGCGCCATGGGCAAAATGCGGACCGAACGCGATTCCCTCGGCGCTATCGCGGTGCCGGCCGAGCGGCTCTGGGGCGCGCAGACCCAGCGCGCGCTCGAACATTTCGCCATCTCCAGCGAGCGCATGCCGGCGGAAATCGTGCTTGCCTTGGCTAGCGTGAAGGCCGCCTGCGCCCGGGTCAACCGCGACCTTGGTCTGCTGCCGGCGGACAAGGCCGCGGCCATCGTCGCGGCCGCCGAAGAGGTGCTGGCCGGTCGGTACGCGCAGGAGTTTCCCTTGCCCGTCTGGCAGAGCGGCTCGGGCACCCAGAGCAACATGAACATGAACGAGGTGCTGGCCAACCGCGCCTCGGAACTGCTCGGCGGTGAGCGCGGCGAGAAGCGCCGCGTGCATCCCAACGACGAGGTCAATCTCGGCCAATCCTCGAACGACATCTTTCCCACCGCCATGCACCTGGCCGCCGGTCTGGGGCTGGCCCGCGCGGTGCTGCCGGCACTGGCCCGGCTGCGCGCCACGCTGGCGGAGAAATCCGCCGCCTTCACCGACATCGTCAAGATCGGCCGCACCCACTTGCAGGACGCCACGCCGCTGACCCTGGGCCAGGAGTTCTCCGGCTACGTCGCCCAGCTCGACCACGCCGAAGCGGCCATCGCGGCCATGCTGCCGTCGCTCTACCCGCTGGCCGTCGGCGGCACCGCCGTCGGCACCGGCCTCAACAGCCACCCGGAATTCGGCCGGCGCGTGGCGGCCGAACTGGCCCAAGGCAGCGGCCTGTCCTTCGTCGCCGCCGCCAACAAATTCGCCGCGCTGGCCGCGCACGACGGCCTGGTCGCCGCGCACGGCGCGCTGAAAGTGCTTGCCGTCGCGCTGACCAAGATCGCCAACGACCTCCGCTGGCTGGCCTCGGGCCCGCGCTGCGGGCTCGGCGAAATCTCGATGCCCGAAAACGAGCCCGGCAGCTCGATCATGCCGGGCAAGGTCAACCCTACCCAATGCGAGGCGCTGACCATGCTCTGCGCCCAGGTCATGGCCAACGACGTCGCCATCGGCATCGGCGCCGCCGCCGGCAACTTCGAGCTCAACGTCTACAAGCCGCTCATCGCCCACAACTTCATGCAAAGCGTGCGCCTGCTCGCCGACGGCATGACCTGCTTCGACCACTATTGCGTGCGCGGCATCCAGGCCAACGAGGCGCGCATCGCCGAACTGCTGGGCCGCTCGCTGATGCTGGTGACCGCGCTGACGCCGCACATCGGCTACGACCGTGCCGCCGAGATTGCGCAACGGGCGCACCGTGACGGCAGCACGCTGCGCGAGGCGGCGTTGGCGCTGGGCTATGTCACGGCGGAAGAGTTCGACCGTTGGCTGCGGCCGGGGCAGATGCTTGGCCGTGGGGAATGAGCGGGCCTGGCGTCGGGAACCATTCGAACCCAGGATCGCCTGAATGCGGTGGCGGCCAGTCCGCCGGTGTGGATGCGCAAGACTAAAAACTGCTGATCGAAGACGCCCGCCGCACCGTACGCGAGCTGGACCAGAAGGGCATCTTCAGCTACTGCATCAACCTCGATCCCAAGGCCGACGAATACGTGGGCGAGATCTTCGGCCGGCAGTACACGGTGGTGGACAACATCCAACGCTTGCCGGAAAGATTGCCGGAGCTTTTCCTCGCATTGACGAAGTGAATGCGAGGAACGGCAATCTTCGGCGCAGGCTAATGCCGGCGTAGCCGGCGTTAAGCTGCGGAGCAGCGGCCGAAGCCAAAAACTGCCCTAATAAAAGACACTTACCAAGTAAGCGCCATAAATGGCAGTTTCTCAGTGGAGGCTCTTGTGTCCTTCAGGTTGAGAAAGGCAAGTGGAACGGCTGAGACTAATAATGGTCTCTTTTATTGTTCGTCTGATCAGAAGTGTGAAAGCGGGTGTCGCTATGTTTTTCGGCCAGAGTTTGATGCGAGTTTTTGAAGTTGTAGGATGAGGTGATGGACGCGGGTTGATGGGTTGTCTTCCCCAGTTTTCTTGGCATCCATTTCTGCTTGCTGCGCATATTTGATCGCAGTGTGCGTCTTATCATGCAGTTGGTCAAAAATGCCTTTTTCCCCTTTTCCATAACCAGAAAAACCTACTTGTTTGCGTAATTCTCTAATGACTGAGTCGCAGATGGATTTCTTGCCGGTAGCATGAAAGGACTGGCGAGTATTAGTAAAGTGAAGTAATAGCCAGTATTCAAAACACGGCACAGATGTAATGGCCACGAAAGGCTTGTTCTCTTCCTGAAGGTCATCAATGCGTTTTAGGGCGGCGTGATAGGTGGCGTGCTTGTCACGGTCAATTACACAGAAGACCTGATCGTAATGGTCTGGGCCAAGTTTGGTGTCTTCTTGGAATAATTCTTCAGCGTAAGCAACAACGCAATCAGGTGAAGAGCCTTTGTCCCCGGGTGCGATACGGACGCGTGAGGAGTGAAGTTGGTAGCGCCGACGAAACTCCTCAAAGTAGTAGGGTTCGGTTTTTTGGCCTTCGCAGACGATGAGAATGCGAGGGCCTGCTGCTCGCACCCCTTGCAGTCGTTTTAGCTCAACTGTTTTCTGTTCTTTGCGCTTTCTAAAGCGATCATCCTTGCCCATAGAAATCCAGATCTTGTAAGAATGGAATGCCTCCATACCTACCATTGAGGTAGCCTCGCTCAATGGCTTCATTGTCTCGTGGGCTATAGTCTGAGAGCGGATAAAGCTGGCTTGAGTTTTTTGCATCTTTTTCCATGAACCAAATCTGATCTCGCCGCAAAATTCTCTGGCTGAGAATTGTGGTGTCATGGGTTGTGAAAACAATTTGTGCCTTACAAGTCTGGCAATGCAGCAGTTTGACGAGGTGGTGAACGATGAGAGGATGCAAGCTGGTATCTAGCTCATCAACAATGAGTATCCGCTCATTCTCCACTACATCTAGCCATGGGCCGGCAAACGCGAAAAGGGCTCGTGTACCGTCGGACTCCTCGTCTAGGGAGAATTCGATTGGTTCGCGGGTTTCGATGTCCTCGTGAAAGAACGCGGCTTTCATCATTTCTTTGCCGGCCATTTTTTGAACAAGTTCGTCCCGTACACTAGCAGGAATATCCTTTGGCAGGATATCTGGTGAAAACGTACGAGTGTCAATTTGAATGTCTGAAATAGACAATCCCGCTGAGTTGAGAAATTCCAGTACCCGCTGCTTTTTTGCGTCATCTCGGCAGCGTGTCATGGTGTAGTTAGGGCTGAGAAATTGATGTGCCTCAACAACGCGCAGTCGTTTCTGAAACCAGCTCAGGACTGGTTTGAGTTGCTCGCTATTAAGTAGAAGCGCTGTTGAGAGAAACAGCGCGTTAGGGCGGGTTTGTTCCTTCCAGTCTTGGCGCTTGCGACCACCTAGAAATGTTGTGCTAAAGCGGTATTCATCCTTGCAATTCGTTTGATCGAAAATGCGATGGAACCATTTTTGTGGGCGTCCTTTCGGATAGGCAAATAGCCATTCTTCGGTCACTCGACGCTTGTTGCAGCGGAAACCATATTGGTAGCGAATGCCTTCTTCAATAAATGAAATTTCGAATTCACTGTCGCTTGATCGCGAAACGGCAGTTAGCTTGAATGGCTCAATGGGGATTTCTTCATCAGCCTGGCTTTCTTTTGCGGAGTTGATGACGTGACTACGCATGAAATCTAATGCGAGCACTAAGGTGCTTTTGCCGGATGCATTAGGCCCATAAATGACGCTGGAGCGAAGCAGCCGGGGCATTTTTTCATCTAACCCGGTATTAAAGGTGTTGAGTTGTTCCAGTTCTTTGAAGTACGTCGAAGCGGCCATGCTTAAGGTCTGGCGCCCCCAAATGGAACGATAGTTTTCAACGCTAAATTGAATAAGCATGATCTACAGCCCGGATATAAATAAACTAAGGCCAATTTTCTACCTGTAAACGCAAAAAACGCAAGATAATTAATTATTTTTGTGGACCCTCTAGCCCATCTGTGTTTTAGTCAGCGTCGATTTCTTTGCCTTTTTCCCCGCCCTCCACACCTCGCCACCCCTGCTCACACCACCCACGGCCTTCTCCTGTTCCAACAAAAAATCGATAAACGCCCGCGCCACCAGCGAGGGCTGGCGGCCGGCCGGATACACCGCGTACCAGTGGCGCTGGATAGGGAAGCCCTGGGCGTCGAGCACGGCGAACTGATCGGCCTGGTGCAGGGCCAGGGCGTGGCAGGACAGGGCGGATATCCCTAAGCCGGCCAGGATGGCCTGCTTGACCGCCTCGTTGCTGCCCAGCTCCAGCCGGGGACGAATCTCCAGACCGTGTTCGGCGAACAGGCGCTCGATGGCCTTGCGCGTGCCGGAGCCGGGCTCGCGCATGAGCCAGGGTTCTTGCGCCAGGCGTTTGAGCGGGATTTTTTTCTTGCCGGCCAACGGGTGGCCGGGCGCGGCCAGCACCACCAGGGGGTTGTCCATGAACGGTTGGGCGATCACGTCGATCTCTTCCGGCGGTTGGCCGAGGATGTAGAGATCGTCCAGGTTGTCGGCCAGGCTGGCCAGCACCTGTTCGCGGTTGGTCACCTTCAACGAGACCTCGATGCCTGGGTGGCGCTTGGCGAACTCACCCAGCAGCCGGGGCGCGAAGTACGAGGCGGTGGTGATGGCCATCAGCTTGAGCCGGCCCTTTTTCAGGCCCTGGCGTTCGGCCATGGACATGGTGAAGCGGTCGAGGATGCCGAACACCTCGCGGCTGGCCTGGGCCAGCTCGCGCCCGGCGTCGGTGAGTTGCACCTTCTTGCCGACCATCTCTAGCAGCGGGGTGCCGACGATGTCGGTCAGCTTCTTCATCTGCATCGAGATGGTGGGCTGGGTTAGGTGCAGTTCTTCGCCGGCGCGGGTGAAGCTGCCCAGGCGGGCGATGGCCTCGAAGATCTCCAGTTGGCGGAAGGTGGTGTGGTGGCGCATGGCTGACGATTATAGATAAAACTCTATGATTGTTATAGAAAAAAGTGACTGTTATTTATGATTTGTCCCGCGCAAGATTCGTCCACCTCGGATTGAGAGGTTTCGACGAATCCTTGCGAAGGAGAGATGAGATGGCTGTGAAGACCTACAACGCTGGCGTGAAAGAGTATCGCCAGACCTACTGGATGCCCGAGTACACCCCGCTGGATACCGACATCCTGGCGGTGTTCAAGATCACCCCCCAGCCGGGCGTGGACCGCGAGGAAGCGGCCGCTGCGGTGGCCGCCGAATCGTCCACCGGCACCTGGACCACGGTGTGGACCGACCTGTTGACCGACCTGGACTACTACAAGGGCCGGGCCTACAAGATCGAAGACGTGCCCGGCGACGACACCTGCTTCTACGCCTTCATCGCCTACCCGATCGACCTGTTCGAAGAGGGCTCGGTGGTCAACGTGTTCACCTCCCTGGTCGGCAACGTGTTCGGCTTCAAGGCCGTGCGCGCCCTGCGCCTGGAAGACGTGCGCTTCCCGATCGCCTACGTCAAGACCTGTGGCGGCCCGCCGCACGGCATCCAGGTCGAGCGCGACATGATGAACAAGTACGGCCGTCCGCTGCTGGGCTGCACGATCAAGCCCAAGCTGGGCCTGTCGGCCAAGAACTACGGCCGCGCCGTGTACGAGTGCCTGCGCGGCGGCCTGGACTTCACCAAGGACGACGAGAACGTCAACAGCCAGCCGTTCATGCGTTGGCGCCAGCGCT
>JAJZTV010000037.1 GCA_021847385.1 Pseudomonadota bacterium
TCGGCCTGTGGTTCACCGTGCAGAAGACCCGCCTGGGCCGCGCCATGCGCGCGACCGCGCAATCGCGCGAGGTGGCGGCGCTGATGGGGGTGAACGTGAACGGCGTGATCGCCGCGACCTTCGTCATCGGCTCGGCCCTGGCCGCGCTGGCCGGGGTGATGGTCAGCGCCTATTACGGCCTGGCCCACTATTACATGGGCTTCCTGCTCGGGCTCAAGGCCTTCTCCGCCGCAGTGCTCGGCGGCATCGGCAACATCGCCGGCGCGATGCTCGGCGGCCTGCTGCTCGGCGTGATCGAGGCGCTCGGCGCCGGTTACATCGGCGACCTGACCGGCGGCTTCCTCGGCAGCAACTACCAGGACGTGTTCGCCTTTTTCATCTTGATCCTGGTGCTGGTGTTCCGGCCGTCCGGTTTGTTGGGCGAGCGGGTGGCGAGCCGTGCTTGATTTCCTGCGCGCCCGGCCGCGCCTTGCGCTGATCCTGGTCGCTGTCCTGCTCGCCGCGCTGCCCTTCCTGGTCGGCGCCGGCCTGGGCAAGAGCTGGGTGCGGGTGCTGGATTTCGCCTTGCTCTACGTGATGCTGGCGCTGGGCCTCAACATCGTGGTCGGCTATGCCGGCCTGCTCGACCTCGGTTATGTCGCGTTCTATGCGCTCGGTGCCTACCTCTATGCCTGGCTGGCCAGCCCGCATTTCGGTCTGCATCTGCCGTTCTGGGCGGTGCTGCCCGTGGGCGCGCTGCTGGCCGGCGTGTTCGGCGTGCTGCTCGGCGCGCCGACCCTGCGCTTGCGCGGCGATTACCTCGCCATCGTCACCCTCGGCTTCGGCGAGATCATCCGCATCTTCATGAACAACCTGGACGCGCCGATCAACCTCACCAACGGGCCGCAGGGCATGAACCTGATCGACCCGATCGCCTTCGGCGGCTTTGCCCTGAGCAAGACGCATAAATTCTTCGGCTTCGCCGTCAGCAATGCGCACCTGTATTACTACCTGTTCCTCGCCTTCGTGCTGGTCGTGATGTTCGTCGCGCTGCGCCTGCAGGATTCGCGCATCGGCCGGGCCTGGGCCGCGATCCGCGAGGACGAGGTGGCGGCGTCGGCCATGGGCATCAATACCCGCAACGTCAAGCTGCTGGCCTTCGCCATGGGCGCCACCTTCGGCGGCCTGGCCGGCGGCCTGTTCGCCGCGTTTCAGGGCTTCATCAGCCCGGAGAGCTTCGGCCTGATGGAGTCGATCATGATCCTGTGCATGATCGTGCTCGGTGGCATGGGCCATATCCCCGGCGTGATCTTGGGCGCGGTGCTGCTGACCGTATTGCCCGAGGCGCTGCGCTATGTCGGCGACTGGCAGCGCGCCATGCTCGGCCATGTGGCGGTCGATCCGGCCGACCTGCGCATGCTGCTGTTCGGCTGCGCCTTGATCTTGATGATGCTGTTCCGGCCCGAAGGGCTGTGGCCGTCGCGCCAGCGCAAGCGCGAGCTGCACGCGGCAGACGAAGTCGCCGAGCATGAGTCGGCCAGTGTTTACGATGTGCGAGGCTGAGGCGATGGCGCTGCTCGAAGTCGATCGCGTCGGCAAACAATTCGGCGGTTTGGCCGCACTGGACGATGTTTCGCTCAGCGTACGTCAGGGCGAGATCTACGGCCTGATCGGCCCCAACGGCGCCGGCAAGACCACGCTGTTCAACTGCATGACCGGGCTCTATAGCGTGAGCGCCGGGGCGGTGCGGCTCGAGGGCCGCGCCGTGCACAATCGTCCGCCGCACGAGGTGGTGCGCCACGGCTTTGCCCGCACCTTCCAGAACATCCGGCTGTTCGCCAACATGAGCGCGCTGGAGAACGTGATGGTCGGCCGCCACGTGTGCTCGCGCGCCTCGGTGCTGGGCGCGGTGCTGCGCGGCGCGCGTACGCGCGCCGAAGAGGCGGCCATCCGCCAGCGGGCGCAGGAGCTGCTGCACTTCGTCGGCCTGGAACGCAAGGGCCGCGCCCTGGCCGGCCACCTGGCCTACGGCGAGCAGCGCCGGCTGGAGATCGCCCGCGCCCTGGCCACCGAGCCGAAGCTGCTGGCGCTGGACGAGCCGGTGGCCGGCATGAACCCGAGCGAGCGGCGGCAGATGGCCGAGTTCTTCCTCAAGCTGCGCGACAGCGGCGTCACCTTGCTGCTGATCGAGCACGACGTGAAGCTGGTCATGGGCGTGTGCGACCGCGTGGCCGTGCTCGATTACGGCAAGAAGATCGCCGAAGGCGCGCCGGATGCAGTGCAGCGCGATCCGGCGGTGATCGCGGCGTATCTGGGGGGCGAAGTTTGAGCCTGCTCGAAGTCAAAGGCCTCAACATCCACTACGGCGGCATCCAAGCCGTGCGCGGCATCGACCTCAATGTCGAGGAGGGCGAGCTGGTCTGCCTGATCGGCGCCAACGGCGCCGGCAAGTCGAGCGCGCTCAAGGGCATCGTCGGCCTGTTGCCGCACGGTGGCCAGGTGCATTACGCCGGCGCCAGCCTCAAGGACCGGCCGACCCACGCCATCGCCGCCGCCGGTCTGGCCCTGGTGCCCGAGGGCCGCGGCATCTTCGCCCGGCTGACCGTGGCCGAGAACCTGGCGATGGGCGCCTACCTGCGGCGCGACGCCGCCGCCGTGCGCGCCGACTATGACCGCATCTATGCCACCTTCCCGCGCCTGGCCGAACGCCGCGGCCAACTGGCCGGCCTGTTGTCCGGCGGCGAACAGCAGATGCTGGCCATCGGCCGCGCCCTGATGAGTCGGCCGCGCCTGCTGCTGCTGGACGAGCCGAGCATGGGTCTGGCCCCGCTGATGGTGCAGAAGATCTACGAGACCATCCAAGCCGTGGCGCGCGAGGGCATGACCATCCTCTTGGTCGAGCAGAACGCGCACCTTGCGCTGCAAGTCAGCCAACGCGGCTACGTGATGGAAAGCGGCGCGATCACCCTGGCCGGGCCGAGCGCCGAGCTGGCGGCCGATCCGCAGGTCAGGGTGGCCTATCTGGGCGAATAGCCCAGCATCAATTGACGGTCATCGGCGATTCGATCACCGGCCCGAGCAACACGCCCTTTTTCGGGTCGACCAACGCGATGCGCCACGTGTAGCGCCCGCTGGGCACGCCGGACAACGGGATGGCCGGGAAGATGCCGCCACCGCCGAACAGCAAACCATTCAATGCGCTATTGGCGGCGTAGCCCGTGGCGATGGGCAGATAACCCTTGTCGGCGACCGAAGCCCAGGTGCCATCGGGGCTTAACGAGAACTCGCCGAAGGGCGTGGTCAATGCCACGTAGATATCGGCAGCGCCGGCAGTGGGCGGCAATTGAAAGGCCAATTGCAAGGCATCGTTGCTTGCATAGCCTTGTTTGTTGGGTTGTAAATCAGGTAGCAATGCTAGTAGCGCCGCACCCATATCGAGCAGGCCAAAACCATAACCGGCGGTCGCAAGCGGGTGGGTCGCGGCTTTGAGCAAGGCGCTGATTTGGTCGCGCCCAAGCCGGCCGTCGAGTTGCAGCATCGCCGCTGCCGCCGCTGAAACCATCGGCGCGGAATAAGAGGTTCCCGCGCTGCGCTGACCAAAGCCGCCGCCCAACAGGGTGCTGGATACCCCGGCGGCCGGCGCGGCGAGAGCGACTTCCGCTCCCCGATTCGACATCGCCCAGAGCGTATCGTCCTGATTCGTGCCGGCGACCGTGATCACGCCAGGATACGTGCCGGGGAAGGCGACCGGGCCGCCGACATTGCCGGCGGCCGCCACCACGACCACCCCCGCATCGAGCGCACGCTGGATCGCCTCGGCTGCCGTCTGTGTCTCGCTGTCTATCGTGAGGCTCATGTTGATCACGCGTGCGCCGCGCGCCACGGCGTAGTCGATGGCCTGCGCTACGGCAGAAGAGGCGAAGGTGCCGGAACCACCGACATTGATTTTGATCGGCAGGATGCGTGCGCTCGGCGCCAAGCCGCAGCCGGCTGTGGCGTTGTTGCACGCCGCCGCCACGATACCGGCAACGAAGGTGCCGTGGCCGTAAAGGTCCTGTGGATCGGCGTTGCCGTCGCCGAAGTTGTAGCCATCGTTGCGTAAGTTAGCTTGCAGGTCGGGGTGAGCGAGATCGACGCCGCTATCGATCACGGCCACGCTGATCCCTGCGCCCATTGCTACCGCCCAACCTTGGCGGGCGCCTACTTTATCCAGCCACCACTGGTTGGCATAACCGGGATCGGTTGGGGCCGGACTGGCCTGGGGCTTGTCGTCGAAACTGCCAAAATAGTTCGGCTCCGCATACTCCACCGCTGGATCCGCCCGAATCCCATCCAGTTGCTGGCGCAGATGCTGCCAAGGGTCGCTATTCCCGACATCCGCAAACTGGCCGCCTGTCGCTTTCAACACAAACACCCCATGGCCGATGGCACGGCCGCCCGGAGCGCTGGCGAAGGCCTGTCCCTTGTACTTCACCAATATCTCGGTCGGGACGATGCCGGTGCCGGCCCAGGTGGTGGAAGGGGCGGGCACGATCAGCAAGAAAACAGGCAGGCCCGCCGCAACCAGGCACGATCTGGCAAGGCGAACGAGGGCAGATGGCACGCGCATAGTGGGCAAATGTCGGCTAGAGAACGCCTCGCTTCTGACGACGCGCTCTCGCGCTCCCTTAAATTCACGCCGATGGAAATCGGCGCGGCATTGTAGTAATAAAGCTATCCAACAAAGCAATCCGGTTTCGGCAGCCCCGGCTTTGTTAACGACAAATGATAAAACCATTGGAGGTCATGATGCATTGCGGGCGTGCGCTATCTTTTTTGTGGTCCATGGTTTTGTTGCCGATCGGCGTTGCCTACGGTGAGGGTTACCCTACCTACAAAGATGGGGTGCTCACGGTTCCGAGCGTGAATGCGGCGGATCAGGTCGGCAAGTATCAAGACCTAGTCTTCAACTACACCGCACAAGATACGTGGCAACTGTCTAGCTTTAAATCATTAGGAACGACTATTGACGGATCGGCTATTGCACTCACTCAGATATATAAAATAGATGTCATAAAAACAGAGGCGTTCCCAGTGCAGGTGTTCCTGCGTGTAAGTGGTGCATATGATCCCTGCAACGACGGGAAATTCGGCCAGATAAATCAGCGATTGGTAAGTAATCGGTTCGATATTGCAATTACTTCTAACTACACTATCCCCTCGCCGCCGCCGCCTGTGCCAGTAGGGTGCCTGCCTGGCATGCTGAATTTTATTAAAACCATTCCTCTGGCCGTTTATGGTTTGAGTGCAGGTACCTATTCCTACAATGTCAATGGCACGACAGGTACGTTCACGTTGACGGCCGACAATAAGTACCCGGGGGATGTCGATGGCGTATTCGGCCTACCGCTTGCAGCTACTCAAAACCGATAAATACGTTTCTCGGTGATCGCCAGATCGAGCGGCACATCCCACGGATCATGCGGCACGCGCGCCACGTGCTGGCAATCGAAGGCGACGCCGATCAGCTTGGGCCGGCGCCATTGCCGTCGGCGGTGCAGGTAGGCGAGGCTGGTGTCGTAGAAGCCGCCGCCCATGCCGAGGCGGTAGCCGGCATCGTCAAAACCCAATAGCGGCACGAAGATCAGGTCGAGTTGTTGGGCGCGCAGGCGCTTGGCCCGGCGGTCGTCGTATTCCGGGATGCCGAAGCGGTTCAGCCGCCAGTGGTGGGCGTGGTTGCCCAGCCGGGTGAACCACAGCCGTTTCAAGGAGCGCAGCGGCAGCTTGGGCAGGTAGCACGGTGCGCCCACGGCCAGGGCGCGGTTCATCAGCGGCAGGATGTCGAGCTCGCCCTTGCTCGGGATGTAGAAGCCGATGCGCCGGTCATGGCGCAGCAGGTGCAGCCGGGCAGCGAGGCGCGCGACCTTTTGTGCGGCGGCGCGGCGTTGACGCGGGTTAAGGGCACCACGGGCGCGGCGCAGTTGGCTGCGGAGGGTCTTTTTGTCGGCTGAGTTCATGTTGGGGGATTCCCCGCTCGCGCCGTCTAGTGCGCTATCTCGAACCCATTGGTTCGAGGTTGGCCGCAGCGCATCCGCATCAGGCACATGGGACGAAGCCACGCGCACACCAGCGGACCTCTAGCCGCAGCCAGTGCATACGCATCGGTTCAGAGATACGCGCACCTACGCGAACGCAGCAGGGAATCAGAACAGATTATCTTGCTCGGCCAGCGCGCGATCAAGCAGGCCGTGCAGGCGGTCGATGCGCTCTTGCGCGGCATCGGGGTCGAGGTCGCCGCCCTTGTTGCTGAGGTAGTCGTGCGCGATGTTGAGCGCGGCCATGATCGCGATGCGCTCGATGCCGATGACCTTGCCGCTTTCGCGGATCTCGCGCATCTTCTTGTCGAGGAAGCCGACCGATTGCAGCAGGCCGGCCTTTTCGTCCTCGGGGCAGGAGATGCGGAACTCGCGGCCCATGATGGTCACGTCGAGGCTGACGTTTTTCGCGCCGTTGGCCATGGTCACTCGTCGGGCAGTTGGTTGAACAGGGTTTCGACCTTGCCGCGGGCCTCGCTCAGGCGTTCGCCGAGTTGCTTGTTGGCGTCTTCCAGCGCCAGCACTTGCTGGCGCAGGCGCAGGTTCTCTTCCCGCGTGGTCTGATAGCGGGCGACCAGTTGCGCCAATTTGTTTTCGAGCGAATCCAATTCTTCGAGCATTTGTCGGGTGATGGCCGGCCGCTTGGGCGAGTTTCCACTAAAGGCGAGGTGATCGCACTATAATTGGCGTTAATTTGTCGCGTCAACAGCTTGTTTTAGCATATTTTTTTCTTGGGACGTTTCGTTGTAAATTGAACAGCAGAACTCTATACCTCCGGCTTCTCGGTTTTGTCCGCCCGCACTGGCGGATGTTCGCGCTGTCCATCGTGACCATGATCATGATGGCGGCCACCGAGCCGGTGCTGCCGGCGCTGATGAAACCCATGCTGGACGGCAGCTTCGTCAGCAAGGACATGGCCGCCATCCGCTGGATTCCCCTGGCGCTGATCGCGCTGTTCCTGGTGCGCGGCGTCGTGATGTTTGTCTCCAACCAGGCGATGGCCCACGTCGGCACCAGCCTGGTGATGGACCTGCGCCGCGCGATGTTCGACCGCCTGGTGGCGCAGCCGACCCGCTATTTCGACGACGCGACCACCGGCCACCTGGTCTCCACCCTGGCCTTCAACGTGACCCAGGTCACGCAATCGGCCACGGTGGCGCTGACCTCGGTGGTGCGCGACGGTCTGACCATCGTCGGCCTGGTCGGCTGGATGCTCTATCTGAATTGGCGCCTGGCCATCATCACCCTGGTCCTGGTGCCGGCCGCGGCCTGGGTGTTCGTCGTGATCAGCCGCCGGCTGCGCAAGACCAGCCGCCTGATGCAGCAAAACCTGGGCGATATCACCCATGTGCTGGAAGAGAGCATCGCCGGCCACAAGGTGGTCAAGGTGTTCGACGGCCAGGACTACGAGCGCGGCCGTTTCTTCGCGGCGATCGACCAGGCCCGCAAATACACGATGAAGGCCGCATTGGCGGCCCATGCCCACAGCCCCATCCTACAGATGATGGCCGCCTTCGCGCTGGCCGCCATCGTCTATGCCGCGACCTTGCAGGCGGCGGCCGACCAGACCACGGTCGGCGGCTTCGTCTCCTTCATCACCGCGATGTTGTTGATCGCCGGCCCGATGAAGCGCCTGTCCAGCGTGAACGAGGCGATCCAGCGCGGACTGGCGGCGGCCGAGGAGGTGTTTCGCCTGCTCGACCAGGCCGGCGAGCCCGACAGCGGCACGCAAGAGATCGGCCGGGCCAGGGGCGAGCTGCGCTTCGAGGACATCGCCATCACCTACGACAGCAAATCGACGCCGGCGCTGGACGGCGTCGGCCTCGACATCCGGCCGGGCGAGACGGTGGCCCTGGTTGGTCCGTCCGGCAGCGGCAAGACCACGCTGGTCAACCTGATCCCGCGCTTTTACTGCCCGAGCCGGGGCCGCATCCTGCTCGACGGCGTCGACCTGCGCGACATCAAGCTCGCCAGCCTGCGCGCCAATATCGCGCTGGTGTCGCAAGAGGTGACCTTGTTCAACGATACGGTCGCCGCCAACATCGCCTATGGCCGCCAAGGCAAAGCGAGCGAGGCCGACATCCGACGCGCGGCCGAGGCGGCGCACGCCCTGGCCTTCATCGAGGAGCTGCCCGAGGGCTTCGCCACCCTGGTCGGCGAGCGCGGGGTCAAGCTGTCCGGCGGCCAGCGCCAGCGCATCGCCATCGCCCGCGCCTTGCTCAAGGACGCGCCGATCTTGATCCTGGACGAGGCGACCTCGGCGCTCGACACCGAGTCGGAGCGCCATGTCCAGGCCGCGTTGGAGAACCTGATGCAGGGCCGCACCACCTTGGTCATCGCCCATCGCCTGTCGACGGTGGAGAAGGCGGACCGCATCGTGGTGCTGGAGCGCGGCCGCATCGTGGAGCAGGGCGCGCACGCCGAGTTGCTCGCGCAAGGCGGCACCTATGCGCGGCTGTACGCATTGCAATTTCGCGACGACGGCGAGACTGTCACACCGCAGTAACCTGGCGGCTCTATAAAGCGGTCTGTACAGGGCGACAGGCCGAATGAATATCCTACTTCTCTCCGATGTCTACTTCCCCCGCGTCAACGGGGTGTCCACCTCCATTCAAACCCTGCGCGAGGCCTTGCTGGCCGCCGGCCACGAGGTCACCCTGGTGGTGCCGCGCTACGGCGACGAGGCCGACGAGCCGGGCATCGTGCGCGTGGCCGGGCGCCGGCTGGCCTTCGACCCGGAAGATCGCCTGATGTATTGGCGCAAGCTGATGCAGACCCTGCACGCGCTGCCGGGCCGCCATGACGTGGTGCATATCCATACCCCGTTCTTCGCGCACTACGCCGGCCTGCGCTATGCCAAGCGCATGGGCCTGCCGGTGATGGAGACCTATCACACCCTGTTCGAGGAATATTTCTATCTGTATCTGCCTGTGCTGCCGCGCATCTGGCTCAAGCGCCTGGCGCGCGCCATTTCCAGCCGGCAGTGCAACCAGCTCGATGCCGTGGTCGCGCCATCCGAACCCATGCTGAAGGCCTTGCGTGCCTACGGCGTGCATCAGCCGGTCGAGATCATCCCGACCGGCATGCCACGGGCGATCTTCGCCGAGGCGAGCGGCGCCGGTTTTCGCGGCCGGCACGGCATCGCGCCCGAGCGGCCGATGCTGCTGTTCGTCGGCCGCGTCGCCCATGAAAAGAACATCGGTTTTCTGCTGCGCATGATGGCCGGTTTGCGCCAGAACCAGCCCGAGGCCTGCCTGATCATCGCCGGCGAGGGGCCGGCCGAGCCGGCCTTGCGCCGCGAGGCCGAGGCGCTGGGCCTGGGCGACAGCGTGCGCTTCGTCGGCTATTTGAATCGCGGTGGCGAATTGCTCGACTGCTATCGCGCGGCCAATCTGTTCGTGTTCGCCTCGCGCACCGAGACCCAGGGCCTGGTGCTGCTCGAGGCCATGGCCCAAGGCACGCCGGTGGTGGCCCTGGCCGAGATGGGCACCAAGGACGTGCTCAAGGAAGGCGAGGGTTGCCGCATCGCGCCGGACGACCCCGAGGCCTTCGCTCGCCTGGTGGCCGAGTTGCTCGCCATGCCGGACGAGCTGCGGGCCTTGTCCGCCCGGGCCGTGGAATATGCCCACGGCTGGCGCGCCGATCGCATGGCGGCGCGCATGGTCGAGATGTACGGCCGGCTCGCCGCCGGCGAGCAGGTCGCCACGGCCCTGTCCGCCAACGCCGCCTGCGCGGGAGATTCCGCCTAACGGGCATGGCAAGAGACACCTCGAATCATGAAACACGTCATGCCCGTTTCCCTCACCCCTGCCCTCTCCCGCTTGCGGGAGAGGGGGACGAGGGCAACGCTTCGCGTTGTTTCACGCTAATCGGGCACGGGTTAACATGGCGCGATGTCGTCCTCGCGTTATCGCGGCCGATTCGCGCCCTCGCCCACCGGCCCGCTGCACTTCGGTTCCCTCGTTGCCGCCCTAGGCAGCTATCTCGACGCGCGCGCGCACGACGGCTCCTGGCTGCTGCGCATGGAAGACGTGGATGCGCCGCGCGTGATGCCGGGCGCGGCCGATGCGATCCTGCGTGCACTGGAGGCGCACGGCTTCGAGTGGGACGGCGAGATCACGTACCAGAGCCGGCGCGGCGCGGTCTACCGCGCGGCCTTGCAGGCCTTGCAAGACCAGGGCTTGGTCTATGCCTGCGCCTGTAGCCGCAAGCAACTGGCCGAAACGGCCAAGCGCGGCATCGACGGCTACATCTATCGCGGCGCCTGTCGTGAGCGGCCGCCCGCCGCCGACGCGGCCTTGCGCCTGCGCGTGCCGGCCGAGCGCATCGCCTTCGACGACCGCGTCCAGGGCCGCGTGGCCTGCGATCTGGCGCGCGAGTCCGGCGATTTCGTGCTCAAGCGCGCCGACGGCATCTATGCCTATCAATTGGCCGTGGTGGCGGACGACGCCGAGCAGGGCATCACCGACATCGTGCGCGGCGCCGACCTGTTGACCTCGACCCCGCGCCAGATCGTGTTGCAGCGCTATCTCGGCCTGCCGACGCCGCGCTACGCCCACCTGCCGGTCGTGCTCGATGCCGCCGGCGACAAACTGTCCAAGCAAACCCTGGCCGAACCGATAGACCCGCAACGTCCGCTGCCCGCCCTGTTGCGCGCCCTGCGTTTTCTCGGCGCTTCCGATGTGCGCGAGGTCGGCGGCCTGGCCGAGTTTTGGGCACAGGCCGACGCGGCGTGGCCCGTATTGATCCGGCCTCTGCGGGGCCGCCGGCCGGCCTGAGCCGGTGCAATCGCGCCGGCGCTAGCCGGCCGGGCGACCGGGCAGCGTAGAATAGCCGCTTTCGCCCTTCCGGATCGGTCATGATCGCGCAATTGCTCGCCATCGGTTTTCTCGTCGCCTTGCTGCCGCTGAGCTATGTCTGGGTCAGCGGCGATGCCAACAAATACCGCAAGCTGGTCTGGCTGACGACCTTCCTGGTGTTCGACCTGATCCTGTTCGGCAGCTTCACCCGGCTGACCGATTCCGGCCTCGGCTGTCCCGATTGGCCCGGTTGCTATGGCACCTCCAACCCCATCCACGCCAGCGCCGACATCGCGGCGGCCGAGGCGGTGCTGCCCGACGGCCCGGTGACCGAGATGAAGGCCTGGATCGAGATGGTCCACCGCTATTTCGCCATGGCGGTCGGCGCCTTGATCGTCGCGCTGAACATCCTGGCCTGGGCCAAGTACCGGCAATTGGGCCATACGCCCTGGGCGGCGACCGGGCTGTTGATCTTGGTCTGCATCCAGGGCGCGTTCGGCGCCTGGACCGTGACCATGAAGCTGATGCCCTTGATGGTGACCCTGCACTTGCTGCTGGGCATGGCCTTGCTGGCGGGCCTGGCTTGGCTGGCCGCCGAGCGCACCCCGACGCCGCAGGCCAACGATTGGCGCGCCATGTTCAAGCTGCGGCCCTGGTTGCGGCTGGGCTTCGTGCTCCTGGTCGCGCAGATCGCGCTGGGCGGCTGGGTCAGCACCAACTACGCGGTGCTCGCCTGCCAAGGTTTTCCCGAATGCAACGGCGCCTGGCTGCCCGCGATGAACTTCGCCGACGGCTTCACGCTCTGGCGCGAACTCGGCCACACCGCGAGCGGCGCGCTGATCCAGAACGATGCCCTGGTCGCCATCCATTGGACCCACCGTTTCTTCGCCTTCATCGTGCTGGCCTACCTGGCCTGGCTGGCCTGGCAGGTGCAGCGCTTGTCGTCGATGGCCAAGTTCGCCCGCGCCTTGTGGTATCTGCTGGGTCTGCAATTGCTGACCGGCCTGTCCAACATCGTGCTCGGCTGGCCCATCGTCGCGGCCGTCGCCCACAACGGCGGCGCGGCGCTGCTGGTGCTGGTGTTGGTCTGGTTGCTCTATCGCAGCCGTGGCGGCGAGCGCGACTGGCCGATGTCCAGCCAGGCCTGGCCCGGCAAGTCTTTGTAATCCTTGACCGGAAAGACGGCAAAAAGGATAATCGCGGGCTCTTTTGGTGGCGGTTTGGCCGAAAGTGCGAGTTTTCAGCGTGGTGATGTAGCTCAGCTGGTTAGAGCGACGGATTCATAATCCGTAGGTCGAGGGTTCAAGTCCCCCCATCACCACCATTCCCTATGTCAGCCATCATTTCCCCACGCCTCCCCGCGCTACAATAGGGCCGTCCCCCACGTAGCTAGCCCCAATGCCCCGCAAAGTATTC
>JAJZTV010000038.1 GCA_021847385.1 Pseudomonadota bacterium
ATGGTGAACAAACTCGTCTTGGTGGGCGGCGAATCCTTGCTGCACCCCGAGATCGAGGCCATCCTCGAAGGCGTCATGGCCTTGCCCAAGGTGGGCGTGATCCATGTCATCACCAACGGTACCGTTATCCCCAAGAGCAAACGAGTGTTCGAGCTCTTGGCCAGTCCGCGCGTGATTGTGGAGATCAGCGGCTACGGCAGTCATATCCCGGTCAAGTTCCAGCGCAATGTGGAGAAGTTCATTGGCAAGCTGCGTGAACTGGGTATCCACCATCGTTACAGCCAGACCCTCCAGTGGTTCGATTTCGGTGGTTTCGAGGATAGAGGCTACTCCCAGGCCGAGTTGGAGCGGGTCTATGACACCTGCTGTTTCGTCTCCAACGATATTTTCAATGGACGCATGTTCAAGTGCAGTCGTAGCGCCTATGGCACCTTGATTGGCAAGATACCGGATTATCCGGAGGACTATGTGGATATCAGGGCCAATTCAACCGCGGAGGTGCGCCGGCAAGTGGCGGCCTTCCTGGAAAAGAAATGGGTAAAAGTGTGTAACCATTGCAACGGTGCTTCCACTCACGTGATCGAGGCTGGCGTTCAAGTCAAGTTTGTGCGTAAAGCCAAAAGGGCGGATGCTGAATCGCCGCCTCTGCCAGCGATGGTCTGAGTGGCCGCAAAGCCAGGAGACGAACATGAAAGCTAATATCAAACCGAGGATCAATCTGGAGGGCCGGACGCCCTTGCAGGAGGTGATCCCACTGCCCACGCCGTTCGTCTTGTTTGTCGACCCGGTGAATACCTGTAACTTCAAATGCACCTTCTGTCCGACCGGTGACCATGACCTGATCAAGTCGACTGGCCGCTGGCAGGGCCGGCTGGATTTCGAGGTGTACAAAAAGGTGATCGACGATCTGGGCGAGTTCGATCAGCCGCTCAAGGTGCTGCGCCTGTACAAGGAAGGCGAGCCCCTGCTGCATACCCGTTTTGCCGATATGGTGCGCTATGCCAAGGATAGCGGCCATGTGCAATATATCGACACCACCACCAACGGCTATCTGCTGACGCCGGACAAGGTCAGCCCCATCCTCGATGCCGGCATCGACCGCATCAATATCTCCGTCGACGGCATGTCAAGCCAGCAGTATTGGGAATTCACCAAAACCCGCGTGGACTTCGACAAGTTCGTCGACAATATCCGCAAGCTCTACGAGCGCAAGGGCGATTGCGAAATCTGCATCAAGATTCCGGGCGACATCCTGAGCGAGGAAGACCGCCAGCGATTCTTCGATACCTTCGGCGACATCGCCGACCGGGTGTTCATCGAGAACTTCGCGCCCTGCTGGCCCACCTTCGACGTCGAGGAACGCACCGGCATCCAGATCACCGAAGGCATCTATGGCAATGCCATCCAGGAGGTGAAGGTATGCCCCTACATCTTCTATTCCATGGCAGTGAATACCGACGGCTCGGTCAGCCTATGCTTCCTGGACTGGGCGCGCAAGCTGGATATCGGCGATGCCAGGACGCAGTCTCTGAAGGCGATCTGGAACGGCGAGGCGATGCGGAAGCACCGGATAGAGCACTTGAAAGGCCGCCGCAAGGAAGATCCGACCTGTGCTGCCTGCGGCCAGCTGAGCCATTGCCTGCCGGACAATATCGATACCTATGCGCCCATGTTGCTGAAGCGGTTAGAGGCGACTTCCGTTAGCGAGGCAGTGTAAGGAGAAGTAAGGTGTCCGAGCGCATACTTTTTATCATCCCACCCTACTTCAACATCGACGACTATCTGCCCGGCAATAATCGATCGAGCGTGATGCCGCCATTCACGATTCCCTATGGGATATTGTCGCTGCAGGCTTACATGAAGGCGCACTGCACAACGCCGGTCGAGATCGAGATCATGGATCTCAATCTGCCGATGCGGCAGGCGGTGGAAGCCAATGATACCGAGGGATTATTGAGCCACTTCGATGACATGATCGCCGAGCGCGTGCGTGAGTTCAGGCCCACGATTGCCGGTATTTCCGCCCTGTTCAACATTTCATTCCGTTACATCGGGGATGTGGCGCGCGTGGTTCGACACAACGCGCCCGATGCGCTGATCGTGGCGGGTGGCGGCTTGCCCTCCGCCGCCTACCAGCAAGTGCTGGAGATGTGTCCCGCGGTGGATGCGATTTGCAAGGGTGAAGGCGAAATCCCCTTGTGCGACTTGGTTGATGCGGAGGATCGATCCGAGCTGCTCGAACGGCATGCCTCATGGATTACCCGCATGGGCGTGACGGCCGGCAAGATTCCAGGCCATACCTTTGTGCAGAACCTGGACGACATCCCAATGCTGGAATATGGGGCTTTG
Organism: Pseudomonadota bacterium; assembly: GCA_021847385.1. Classification (GTDB taxonomy): domain Bacteria; phylum Pseudomonadota; class Gammaproteobacteria; order Burkholderiales; family Thiobacillaceae; genus Sulfuritortus. The sequence continues at coordinate 2,350 of JAJZTV010000038.1, forward strand.
AACCTGGACAACTACAATTCCCGTTCCATAGACAAACGCTATACCGGCGAGAAAAAACGGGAGATGGCTATTCATACCTCCCGTGGCTGCCCGTTCAAATGTGTCTTCTGTTCCAACCCCTCTTTGCATGGTCATGACGTGCGCGCGATGAGCGTGGAGCGCGTGGCCTCGGAAGTGCGGCGCATGAAGGAAGAGTATGGCATGACGGTGCTGCTGATCGAGGACGACCACTTCTTCTACGACAAGGCTCGCGCCAAGGCGGTATTGCGGGCGCTGGTCGAAATGAATGTACGCATCGAGTTTCCCAATGGCGTTGCCGTCTATGCCATCGATGACGAAGTGTCCGAGTTGTTCAGCAAGGCCGGCGTATCCACGGTCGCCCTGGCGGTCGAGTCCGGCTCGGATTATGTGCTGAACAAGATTATCAAGAAGCCGCTCAAGACCATCATGGTCAAGGACAAAGTGAAGATGCTGCGTGCGCATGGGGTGCAAAGCCACGTCTTTATCGTGCTTGGGCTACCCGGCGAATTGGACGAGCATCGCCAGCAGACCCTCGATCTCCTGCTGGATGTCGGCTTCGATTGGGCGCATGTCTTCTGTGCCGTGCCCATCTTCGGCAGCCGCCTGCACGAAATCTGCGTGGACAAGGGTTATATCGAGGAGACCAACTTCCTCGATCATGTGAACACCAAATCCGTCATTCGCGCACCCGGTGTCGACCCCGATGAAATCGAACGTGCCGCCTATCAGATCAACCTGATGGTGAACTTCGTGCACAACTACAACCTGAAGGCGGGCAACTACGAAACTGCCAAGCGGTATTTCGAGAACGTGGTCAACAAATATCCCACGCACGCTTTCGGACACCATGCCCTGGCGCGTGCCTACGAGGGGCTCGGCCAAGCAGAGGCGGCAGCCGAATGCCGTCGACACTTCGAGGAGATCGTGGCCGGCGACGATTGGTGGCGAGAGCAATCCGAGAACTACGGATTGGTCGACACTGTGCGGGCAAATCTTAAAGGGCATGATCGATTCAGCCTGAAGCGGGCTGTGGAAATGGCAACGCCCATGGCTTCATGAGATTGCTGCACATCACGGCTCATCTAGGAGGCGGCGTCGGCAAGGTGTTGTCGCGCTTGGTGGCTGAATCGCGGCGCAGACTGGATGGCATCCAGCACATCATTGCCTGCTTGGAAGTCCCGGAAAAATCCCAGTTCGTCGAGTACATTCAAGCCGCTGGCGGCCGGCTCTTGATCTGCCCCAGCCAGGATGAACTGACCGAGGCAATTGCGACGGCCGATATTGTGCAACTGGAGTGGTGGCACCATCCCATCGTGGCGGCCTGGCTTGGCTCTGGCGAGTTGCCGGCCATGCGCTTGCTGGTCTGGAGCCATGTCTCCGGCCTGCATCCGCCTGAAATCCCGGTGGCTTTTCTCACCGCGCCCCACCGCTTCCTGTTCACCTCGCCCTGTTCCTGGGAGCATCCCCGCCTGGCCGCGCTGGATGCGAGCGCGCGCGAGCGGATAGGGGCGGTATTCAGCTCGGGCGGTTTCGACGATATGCCTCCGCCGCCTGAGCGTGCCGAGGGCGGCGTATTGCGTTTCGGCTATGTGGGCACGCTGAACTATGCAAAGCTGCACCCACGGTTGCTTGATTTCCTGGCTGTGGTGCGCATGCCCGATTTCAAGTTGGCTTTGGTCGGCGACCCGACGACCGGAGAATCGCTCCTGGCCGAGGCACGGGTGCGCGGGATTGCCGATCGCCTTGACCTGCGGGGCTATTGCCAGGATGTGCCGGCGCAGCTCGCCGGTTTCGACGTGCTGGTCTATTTGTTGAATCCGCTGCATTACGGTACGACGGAAAACGCCTTGCTTGAGGCCATGGCCATGGGCGTGGTGCCGGTGGTGTTGGCCAACCCGGCGGAACGGGTGCTGATTCGCCATGGCGAGACTGGCCTGATCGTCGATGACCCGCTGTCCTTCGCCGATGCCCTGGATTGGCTGGCCGCGCATCCCGATGAGAAGAAGCGCTTGTCGGAAAATGCGGCGCGTGAGGTGCGCGAGCGGTTCGCCGTCGGCCGCACGGCTGATGGCTTGATGGAACACTACCGCGCGGTGGTGCAGGAAGCTAGACGGCCGTTCGACTTCCGGCCGATCTTCGGCGAGACGCCGGCGGACTGGTTCAGGGCTTGCCAAGGCGATGAGGCATGGCGATTCACCGATGATGAAAACACAACCCCGATGCCACGTGGCCCGCATTTCCTATATGAAAAGACGAAGAGCTCGGCGTTTCATTTCCGGGATTGTTTTCCGTCGGACAAACGCCTGGCCCGCTGGGCCGAGCGCCTGGAGGCGAGTGCATGAGCGAACAGCCATTGCCGGATAGGGATGCGGCCAAGGCATTGCTGCGGCGCTTGTCGACCTTGTCGACGCAATCGCTCGGCCCCTGCGCGGTCGATCGACCTCTGGTGTTGTATGGGGCCGGCAAGCTGGGCAGGATGGCCGCCGACTTGTTCGACAGCTTGGGGATCGATGTGGCCTATGCCGTTGACCGCACGCCGCCCGAGTCTGGCCTGTTGGCGGGACATATCCCCGTCCTGACACCGGATGCGGTGCCCTCGGCCGACAAGGCAAGCCATTTGATCGCTGTCTGCATCGTCACCGCGTCCTATGACCCTATCCACGATTTCCTGGCCCAGACAGGCTGGCAGCACGTGCAGCCGGTCTACGATGTGCTGGAGGCCTATGCCGACCGTTTGCCCATGGGCAACGGCTGGTTTGCCGGCGCCCTGTTGGAACCGGATAGGGGCGAGATCGAGAAGGTGCTCGAACGCTGGGACGACGACGAATCCCGCGCTGCCCATCTGCAATTCATGGCTTGGCGCGTCGCCAGGCAGGAATGGCGTTTCGACCAAGCGCCGGTACGCATAGACGACCGCTATTTTATCGAGCCCGTGTTGCGGGCAATGGGCGACAAGGAGTCCTTCCTCGATGCCGGGGCCTACCATGGCGAGGTGCTTGGCCGTTGGCTGCAATGGGTCGGCGGCCAGTTCGATCGCATTCTGGCGGTCGAGTCGGATCGGGATAATGCGGCGCATTTGCGCGAAACGATTGCCGCCATGCCGAACGAGGTGGCAAACCGGATCAGGGTGGAGGAGTGCGCCCTGGCGGCGGAAGCAGGCAACCGTCCCTTCGCGCATGGTATGGGCCTGGCCTCCCGGCTGATGCCGGCCGCGGATGACGAGGTGAGGGCGTGCCGCCTGGATGACCTGGATTTTCCCTTGACCTTCGGGAAGATTCACCTGGAAGGCAGCGAACTCGATGCACTGAAGGGCGGGGCCGAGACGCTGCGGCGGCAGCGGCCGATCTTGGCGGTGACTGTGTACCATAACCGCGACGGGTTGTGGCGGACTCCGGCATACCTGATGGACTTGTTGCCGAATTACCGATTCCTGATGCGTTTGCACGCTTGGTGCGGGACCGGGGCGCTGATATATGCCATCCCCAACGAGAAATGGAACGATAATCCGCTCTGATCCGATGTGGCGCGTACGACAAACCAAACTGCGAAGACAAGATGGCTAACAAAACCGACCCCGTTGTGAAGGCCAAGGTCAGCATCATCATCCCCACCTACAACTACGGCCGCTTCCTCGACGAGTGCCTGGCCGCGGTCCATGCCCAGACCTATGGCGACTTCGATGCGCTCATTATCGACAACGCCTCGGAAGACAACACGCAGGAAGTCGTGAAGCCTTGGCTGGAGCGGGACAAGCGCTTCCGCTACGTCCGCAATGAAAGCAATATCGGCCTGCGTGCCAGCTTGGCCAAGGCATATGCGATGGGCGGTGGCGAATACGTGGTGATCCTATCGTCCGACGATTATTGGTCACCGGCCTTCCTGGAAAAGACCGTATCGGCGCTGGAAGCGCATCCAGAGTGCAGCTTCGCCTATGTTGTCTGGCGCATTTTCGTGGACATCCCAGGCCATCCGGCCCATGGCAACGAGATGCCGATCTTCGTTCCCCATGATGCCAGCGGTGTGTACGACGACTCCGCCGTGCTGTTGGCTCACAATTGGATCACCAATTCCGCCTGCCTTTTTCGTCGTGAAGTTTGCGATGCCATTGGCGGTATCACCCCAGCCTATCTCTACCATGTTGGCGACTGGTACCTTTGGATGTGTTTTCTATCCCAAGGCCAGGCCTACTATATTCACGAGCAGCTGGCTCACTACCGTAAGCATGGACGTGCCGAGACAGAGCGACTGATCGCCGATGATTTGTCGGCCTATGATCATCTGCATTTCTACGATCTGATCTTCCAGTCCGATGCCTGGTCCATGCCTATCCGTTGGCTGGCCAAGGCCCATCAGTTCAGATGGCTGATGGGCGAGCCATTGATTACCGTTGCCAGAAAGCTCGGTGGCGATTCGGCCATGCCCCTGATGCGCCAGGCCATCGCGCCACATCGTGAAAATGTACTCGTCGGAGCGGCCAAGGCTGCTCTGGAATACGTGCCGGAGCCAAATTACCTGGATCACCCCGGTAATGCGATTGCGCTGCTCTATGAAGTACTGGCCGCCAATCCGGGCAATGCCGAGGCGCGGGACTTGCTTTCTAAACACCGGCCGGAGTTGGATGGGAAACCGCTCAAACGGCGTCCCCGCGTAGTGGTGTATTCCGGCGAGGAATCGCCTTGGGCCTGTGCGCAAATACGCTTGCTCAGGCCATTCGAGTATCTGGCCGCCGACTTCGAGCTGGTATGGGCGACCCACCCCATCTCCGGTGGTCATGTCAGCGACCTGAATATGCTCAAGAGCGCGGACCTCGTGGTGCTGCAGCGCTACTACGTGAACAAGACGAACAAGGGCGCCATCGAGACCATCCTGAACTCCGGCCGCCCCGTCGTGTTCGAGCTGGACGAGCTGGTATACGATCTGCCACTGGACAACCCCCATTACGACAGCATCCAGCCCAATCAGGCCTATATCCGCTCGGTCGTCGACCGGGTGGATGCAGTCATCGTGTCCACGCCCGCATTGGGCCAGGAGCTGCAGCAGAGCTGCAAGCCCAAACAGGTCGCGGTATTGCCCAATCTGGTCGATGCAGAGCTGTTCCACGCGCCGGTGCAGACAAGGGCGGAACCCGTCCGCATCGCCTTGGCAGGCACGCCGACCCACAAGGGCGATTACGCGATGCTGGACGAGGTCATCGAGCGGCTGTTGAAGAAATATCCCAGCCGCTTGCTGTTCGTCTTCATCGGCGTGGTGCCGGGTCGTTGGCAGGGTCACCCCGCTGTGGCGCAGATCGAGTTCATTTCCGATTACCTCATCTACGCCAAGTATTTGCTGAAATTCGAACTCGACATCGCGCTCGTGCCGCTGAAGGATGACAGTAAGTTCAACCGCTGCAAGAGCAACATCAAGTGGCTGGAATATTCGGCGGCTGGTATCGCCGGGGTCTATTCCGACAAGGAGCCCTATGCCTGCATCCGGCATGGCGAGACCGGCCTCAAGGTGGACAACAGCGCCGATGCCTGGTTCTCCGCGGTATGCGAGCTGGTCGATAACCCGGAAAAGCGCCAGGCGATCGCACTTGCTGCCCAGCACGAGGTCGAGGAGGCGTATTCGCTGCAGAAGCAGGGCCACCGCTATGCGCAGTGTTACGAGTATCTGCTCTCGTTAAGCACGGCGGAAGTGCCGGTGGAGAACCAGGATCGCCCCGCCGAGGCCTCACCGGCTCGGTCCGAGCCGGTGAGGCTCCAGCCCGCCCAGGGGCAGCCGATCGACTTATATCAACTATGGCAATCCGCGCACGCCTACCAGGATAGGGATGTGTTATGGATCGCCGAGCGGATCGCCGCCTTGGCCTCGCCGCCTTTGTTCCACCTCGCCGTCATCCTGCCGGAGGAGAATGGCGAATGGCTGGTGAATACCATCGAGGCCATCGCGAATCAGTTCTACAAGCGCTGGCGGCTTACGGTCGTGGCAAACATGCCGGAGCCAGAGTCTTTTGCCGGGCTGGAGATCATTCGCTGGGTGCAATTGGCGGACGAAAGGCCGTTGCAGGCGGTCAACAAGGCCCTGCAGGAGGTCGAGGCGGATTGGGTCGGCATGGTGGAAGCAGGCGACAGGATCGCGCCGCATGGGCTCTTCGCCCTGGCCGACAAGATCGACCGCCATCCGGAATGGTCGGCGCTCTATACCGACGAGGACAGCCTGGATGACACAGGCAATCGCTCGACCCCTTTCTTCAAACCCGATTTCGATCTGGACATGCTGCGCTCGGCCTCGTTCGCCATGGGTGGCCTGTTCATGCTCAAACGCGAGCTGCATCGGCAGTTGGGTGGTTTCAGGCCAGAGATGGAGGGCGTCGAATACTACGACCTGCAATTGCGCGTCTATGAATCGGCCGGCGATGCGGGTATCGGCCACGTGGCCGATGTGCTCTATCACCGGTTTGCCGGGGGCGGCCATTGCACACGCGGTCTGGATGAGCTAACGACCGCGCGTCAGCAGGCGGTCGAGGAACACTTGGCGCGTTGCGGCCTCAAGGCAGAGCTCAGGCCCGGCCGTCTGCCTGGCACCTACCAGCTGCGCTATTTGCATGAGCGGCAACCGCTGGTTTCCATCGTCATTCCGACTAAGAATCAGCTGACCATGCTGCGGCGCTGTATCGATACGGTGGTGCAGACCACGGCCTATCAACGATACGAGATCATCATCGTCGACAACGGCAGCGATGAGGCTGACGTCGTGGCGCTGCTCGATCAGTTTCGGCAGGCCAAGCTGGATAGGCTGCGGGTGCTGGACTATCCGCACCCGTTCAATTTCTCGGCCATGAATAACTTGGCGGCGCGCGAGGCAAGGGGCGAATACCTGCTGCTGCTCAACAACGATACGGCGGTATTGCAGGCCGATTGGCTGGACGAGATGTTGTCTTATGCGCAGCGGCCCGATGTTGGCGCCGTCGGCGCTAAGCTGATATTCCCGAACGGCAGGATCCAGCATGCGGGCGTGGTACTCGGCATGCAGGACAGCCCGGCCGAGCACCAATTTATCGACAGCGAGGAGGATGCCCCGGGTTACTTTGGCCGCCTGCACTTGCCGCAGAACCTGTCCGCCGTGACTGCGGCCTGCATGCTAGTACGCAAGTCCCTATACGACGAGGTGCAGGGACTCGACGAAATCGTCTTCAAGGTGGATTACAACGATATCGATCTGTGCCTCAAGCTTCGCGCCAAGGGCTACCGCGTGGTCTGGACGCCCTACGCCGTGCTGCTACACGAAGGCTCGGTCAGCCAAACGGCGAACGTGGATACGACAGTCAACGAGGCCAAGCAGCTCAGGCGCTTGACCGAGAAGGGGGCCATGTATGACAAGTGGCAGCGCGAGATCGCATTCGACCCGGCCTTCAACCGCAATCTGAGCTTGTCCAGCCGGGAATACCAGATCGAGCTGATGCCCATGTTGTCGCTCGACCCGGAGTGGCGCCCGCGCCCGCGTGTCCTGGTCTACCCGTCGGCTCGCCTGGAACAGAGGGAAGGCCGTGCCGTCGCACCCATGCGCGCCCTGAATCGTGCGGGCAATGTGATGGGCTGGGAAACCCAGAGCCATCTGTCTATGCCCAAACTCTTCCGCTTCGATCCTGGCGTCATCGTCTTCCATCGCCAAATCGAGCCGGGGCAGGTGCAGTACCTGGAGTATTGCGCACGCCACGCCAAGGCTTTCCGTGTCTTCCAATTCGATGAACTGCTTGCCGATTGGCAGACGGGCGGCCCTGAAAAACATGCCTTTCTCAAGGCGGCCGGCCTGTGCAACCGCTTGGTGGTGCCGACCGAGTATCTGGCCGAGACCTACGCCGGTTGCGCCCAGGAAGTCGTGGTCGTGCCTGATTATCTGGAGCGGGCACGCTGGGCCAACCTTCCGGCGCCGATGCGGCGGCAGTCGGATAAGCCGCGTGTGGGTTGGGTCGGTACCGCGGCCGACGAAGATGACCTGGCCGAGATCGCCGGGGTGATCGAGGCGATGGCACAGGAGGTGGACTGGGTCTTCCTTGGAAGCTGTCCTGAATCGCTGCGACCTTATGTGAAGGAACATCACCAATCGGTCGATACGGACGATTATCCAGCCAAGCTGGCGAGCCTGAACCTCGACCTGGCCGTGGCGCCGCTCAAGGATACGCCGCAGAATTGTGCCAAGGGACACACGCGCTTGTTGGAATATGGCCTCATGGGCTACCCGGTGATTTGCAGCGAGGTCGCCGCCTACGGAAGCATTTTGCCCATCGAGCGCGTGAGCAGCCACACGGAGGATTGGGTCCACGCCATTCGTAGCCATGTCGACGATATGGATGCGCTGGCCAACAAGGGTGACGCGCTCAAGCACCATGTCGATGCGAACTGGATGCTGCAAGACCATCTGGATGTCTGGTTGAAGGCCTGGCTGCCGTGAGCGGCGGCCTTATGCGCCAAATCGATGGGGATATTCGGTTCTATTCGGTGGTTTTAGCTCAGATCCATAAGTCGGTGTTGCCCCATCGGGGTCTTGCCGCGTATCGACAAGCCCGTTTTTTGCGAGACAATCCCTTCATTCGTTTGAAGATTATGTTGCCGTGACCTTACCCGATTTACCCGCTGTCTCGATCAACCTCGAAGAGCTGCTGGTCGCCGCCGTGCTGGCGACGGCGATCTATCTGCTCGAGTGGCTGCTGTTTGCGAAGTATCGGCGTAAGCCGGTCGGCACCTTGGTGGTCAAACAGGAGCCTGCTTTCGATGGCGATATGGCGGCTATACGCGGTGAGTTGGCGCGGCTGCATGCCCGAGTCGATTTGCTGGAGCAGCAACTGGCCGAGAAGAGCAAAGAGGCCGAGGCCAAGGAGACCGCCGCTTTGTCACCCTACGCCAAGGCCACCCAATTGGCACGGCAAGGCGTCTCGGCCGGTGATTTGTCCGAACATTGCGGCATCTCGCGCGGCGAGGCCGAGTTGATCGTCGCCTTGAACCATCCGTCGCGATGAATATCAATCTGCTGCCGACGGCCGTCCTGCAGTGGTTGAAGAACCAGGGTTCGGCGCTGCTGCAGCCGGGCAAGCCCCTGCCACCGCCGAACTTCGAAGCCGGCAAGACCTATCAGGCCCAGGTGTTGGCGGCAATGCCGAGCGGCCGTTTTATCGTGCAGGTCGACGATCAGGTGCTCGATATGGCCTTGCCGCAGACGACCCGGCAGGGCGATACGTTGAACCTGACCTATCTGAAGGCGCAACCGCGGGCGACCTTCCTGTTGACGGCTTCGACGCCGGAACGGCCGAGCGAAGGCGGCGCCAGCACCACGTCCCAGCCGCCTGTACGGGTGAGCGAGTCGGCTAGCAAGATCGCCACCTTGGCAGCGTGGGCCGTCAAGCAGGCCGCGCTGCCAGCGACCGCGACACAGCAAACCGTTACGTCGTTGCCGACGAACCCGGCTGAGCTGGCGGCGCAGGCCAAGCTCGCCAGTAGCCCTGGGCCGACCACCAATCCTGCCGCAAATGCCTTGCTTGCGAATACTGCGCGGACCAATACCATTTCGCCGCTGCCGACGGTAATGCCGCCCGTGCCGCTGGCGAAGGCAGCCCCGCAGCCAGGCACGGCAGCGCAGACGGCGCCCGTGGCACAAGCGGGC
>JAJZTV010000039.1 GCA_021847385.1 Pseudomonadota bacterium
AGGAAGAGCAGGGCCTTGAAGAAGGCATGGGTCATCAGGTGGAAGATCGCCGCGCCGTAGGCCGAGGCGCCGAGGGCCACGGTCATATAACCCAATTGGGACAGGGTCGAATAGGCAACCACGCGCTTGATGTCGTTCTGGATCAGGCCGAGGAAGGCCATGAACAGCGCGGTGATGGCGCCGATGACCATGACCACCGACAGCGCGGTCTCGGATAGCTCGAACAGCGGCGACATCCGGGCGACCATGAAGATGCCGGCGGTGACCATGGTCGCGGCATGGATCAGCGCGGAGATCGGGGTCGGGCCTTCCATCGAGTCGGGTAGCCAGACATGCAGCGGGAATTGCGCGCTCTTGCCCATGGCGCCGATGAACAGCAGGATGCAGATCACCGTCAATACTTGCCAGCTCTCACCCGGAATCAAAGCGATGGTGTGGTTGGCCAATTGCGGCGCAGCCTGAAACACCTGGGCGTAATCGAGCGTACCGAAGTAGGCCAGCACCAGGCCGATGCCGAGCAGGAAGCCGAAGTCGCCGACCCGGTTGACCAGGAAGGCCTTGAGGTTGGCGTAGATCGCCGACTCGCGGGTGTACCAGAAGCCGATCAACAGGTAGGACACCAGGCCGACCGCCTCCCAACCGAAGAACAGTTGCAGGAAGTTGTTGCTCATCACCAGCATCAGCATGGAGAAGGTGAACAGGCTGATGTAGCTGAAGAAGCGCTGGTAGCCCGGGTCGTCGGCCATATAGCCGATGGTGTAGATATGCACCATGAGCGAGACGAAGGTGACCACCAGCATCATCAGCGCCGACAAGCGATCGATCAGGAAGCCGACTTCGAAATTGACATTGCCGGAGACCAGCCAGGTGTAGACCGGGCCGTTGAAGGTGTTGCCGGCCAGCACGTCTTGGAAGATGGCGAGCGAGGCGAGGAAGGCGATCAGCACGCCGAGGATGGTGATGCCATGGGCGCCACGCCGGCCGACGGCCTTGCCGAACAGGCCGGCGACCACGGCGCCGGCCAGCGGGGCCAGGGGCACGAGCAGGTAAAGGCTTTTCATATCCATGAATCAGTCCCTATCCAGAACACATGCATTTCCCTCATCCTCGGCCCTTCCGATGATGCCCCTAGCCTGCGGTATCCCGAAGGGAGAAGGATGCACTGCCCCTCTCCCGCCGGGAGAGGGGTTGGGGTGAGGGCGCTTGCACATACCATGGCATTAACCCTTCAAATGATCCAGGTCGTTGACGTTGATCGTGCGCAGATTGCGGAACAGCACGATCAGAATGGCCAGGCCGATGGCCGACTCGGCCGCGGCCACGGTCAGGATGAAAAAGACGAAGACCTGGCCGGCGCTATCGCCCAAATAGTGCGAGAAGGCGACGAAGTTCATGTTCACCGCCAGCAGCATCAGTTCGATCGCCATGAGCAGGATGATGACGTTCTTGCGGTTGAGGAAAATGCCGAGCACGCTGATCGCAAACAGGAGCGCGCCGAGCATGAGATAGTGGGATAGGCCGATCATGCTTCCTCCTCTTCGGCGGCCTTGGCTGCCGCCGGTTTTTGCGGCGCCAGGGAAACCAGGCGAATGCGGTCGCCGCGCTTCACTTCGATCTGCTTGGCCGGGTCCACCCACTTGCGGCCGGGACGGCGGCGCAAGGTCAGGCCGATGGCGGCGACCATGGCCACCAGCAAAATGACCGCCGCCAGTTCGAAGGGATAGACGTAATCGGTGTAGAGCAATAGCCCCAGTTCCTTGGTGTTGCTGTAACCGGCCGGTTTCGCCAACGGTGCGGCGTAATCGAAATAACCGCTGCCCAGCACGGTGGACATCTCCAGCACCATCAAGGTGGCGACCAACGCGGCCACGGGCAGGTTGTCCCAGAAGCCGCGCCGCATCTCCTCGAGGTTGATGTCGAGCATCATCACCACGAACAGGAACAGCACCATCACCGCGCCGATGTAGACCAGCACCAGGGTGATGGCGAGGAACTCGGCCTCGAGCAGCATCCAGATGCAGCCGGCGGTGAAGAAGGCCAGCACCAGGGCGAGCGCCGCGTGCACCGGGTTCTTGGCGGTGATCACGCGCAGCCCGCTCAAGAGCAGGATGGCGGAAAAGGCGTAGAAAACGATTGTCTGGAATTCCATTTTTTCTAACCGCAAAGGACGCGAAGCTTCGCGACGGAAATCTTAGGGAATCTCTGAAGAAACCCAATATCGTCGTTCCCGCGAAGGCGGGAACCCAGAAAGATCGGAACGCTGGATGCCCGCCCCCGCGGGCATGACGGCTTAGCCGGAACTTCTTTTGATTCGACCATGCTCATATTCTTTGCGCTCCTTTGCGACCTTCGCGGTAAACAGTCTCACCGATATTTCGCATCGGCCGCCCGATCCTGGGCGATCTGCTCTTCGTACTTGTCGCCGACGGCGAGCAGCATGTCCTTGGTGTAATACAGGTCACCCCGTTGCTCGCCGTGATACTCGTAGATGCGGGTCTCGACGATGGCGTCGACCGGGCAGGCCTCTTCGCAGAAACCGCAGAAGATGCACTTGGTCAGGTCGATGTCGTAGCGGGTGGTGCGGCGGGTGCCGTCGGCACGCTGTTCCGATTCGATCTGGATGGCCAGGGCCGGGCAGACCGCCTCGCACAGCTTGCAGGCGATGCAACGCTCCTCGCCGTTGGGATAGCGGCGCTGGGCGTGCAGGCCGCGGAAGCGCGGCGATTGCGGCGCGCGCTCCTCGGGGTATTGCACGGTGATCTTGCGCGCATAGAAATAGCGGCCGGTCAGGGCCATGCCGCGCACCAGCTCGGTGAGCAGGAAGGTATCGAAGAAGTGCTTGATGCGGTTCAACATGCCAAGCCCTCTCAATGGAACAGGTAAGACCAAGGGGTCTGCATCATCGCGCCCTCGATCAACAACCAGACCAGGGTGACCGGGATGAACACCTTCCAACCCAGACGCATGATCTGGTCATAGCGATAACGCGGGAAGGTGGCCCGGAACCACAGGAACAGGAACAGGACGAAGGCGACTTTGGCCGCCAGCCAGATGAAGCCGTCGGCCAGGCCGGGGATCGGCGACAGCCAGCCGCCGAGGAACATGATCGTGGTCAGGGTGGCGACCAGGATCATGTTGGCGTATTCGGCCAGGAAGAACACGGCGAAGGCCATGCCCGAATACTCGACGTGGAAGCCGGCGACAATTTCGGATTCACCTTCGGCCACGTCGAACGGCGCCCGGTTGGTCTCGGCCACGCCGGAGATCAGGTAGACCAGGAACAGCGGGAACAACGGCAGCCAATACCACTGGAACAGGCCGCCGGCCTGGGCCTGGACGATGTCGGTGAGGTTCAGGCTGCGTGCACTCATCAGCACGCCGACCAGGGCGAAGCCCATGGCGATTTCATAGGACACGATCTGTGCAGCGGAACGCAGGCTGCCGAGGAAGGCATATTTCGAGTTGGAGGCCCAGCCGGCGACGATGACGCCATAGACGCCCATCGAGGTGATGGCCATCACGAACAACAGGCCGGCATCGATGTTGGCGAGCACCAAGGTGTCGGTGAACGGGATCACCGCCCAAGCCGCCAAGGCCGGGGCCAAGGCCAGCACCGGGGCGAGCAGGAACAGGCCCTTGTTGGCACTGGACGGGATAATGATCTCTTTGAACAACAGCTTGAGGCCGTCGGCGATCGGTTGCAGCAACCCCTTGGGGCCCACACGGTTGGGGCCGAGGCGCACCTGCATGTAGCCGATCACCTTGCGCTCGGCCAAGGTGAGATAGGCCACGGCACCCATCAGCGGCGCGACGATGGCGACGATCTTGACCAGGGTCCATACCGGCAACCAGGCCGGCCCGAGCAGATTGGCGAAGTAATCCAGGGTCATACGGCCTCCAGGCTGATGCCGCCGAAGCGCGGACCAAGACTCGCGGTCAGCGCGCCGACGGCGACACGCACCACGTCATCGGGCAAGCGATCATCCCGGCGCAAGCGCAGCACCGCCTCGCCCCCGCCTTGTTTCACCCGGACGCGTTCGTCGGCCACCAAGCCCAAACGATCGATCAAGGCGCCGCTCGCCCAAGCACAGGCGGCATCCAGCGCATCCTGCGTTTGCTGTAAGGCCGGGGCACGACGCGTGAGCGGATCGAGTTGATAGATCGGGGTCTCGCCCAGGCGCTCCAAACCGTCTTGTGCGACCAAGGCCTGCAGGCTGACGCCCGCGATGCCATTGTCGAGTTGCGCGGCGATACCGGCCTCACCCTGGGGCAGCGCCTCGGTCCGCACCGCTTCCGCACTGTCCTGCTGGAAGCCGTCCAGACCGAATTGATTGCCCAGCACGCGCAACACCTTCCAGGCCGGGCGCGCCTCGCCCAGCGGCTTCACCGCCGGGTTGAACGCCTGCAGGCGGCCTTCCATATTGACGAAGCTGCCGGCGGTCTCGCTGAACGGCGTGATCGGCAGCACCACATCGGCATAGTCCATCACCCGGCCCTTGAAGGCAGTCAGCGCAACGACGAATTCGGCGTTGCCCAAGGCCTTGAGCGCCTGGCCGCCATCGTGGCCATCGAGCTCGGGTTCGACTCCGAGCAAGAGATAGCCCTTGGCATCTTTTGCCAGCGCGCCCTGCGCGTTGACGACCTGGGCGCCGACACTGTTGGCCGCTGGCGACAGGAAGCCGAGCTTGGCCCCGCTAGCCTGGGCAATCGCCGCGGCCAGTTGGTGCAGTTGCGCCGCCGCCGGATGGTTCTGCGCCACGGCACCGAGCAACACCGCCTTGCGCTCGCCGCCTTGCAAGCTGGCAGCCAGGGCACGGGCGGCCTCGGACACCGTCACCTTGTTCAGTTGGCCCGCCAGCTCGGCCGGCAGCGGGGCGCCGGCATCCTGCAGGGCCTTGGCAATCTGGGCCAGGGCGTTGACCCAAGCCGTCGGCTTGACGATCAGCGTGTTGGCGACATGGCAATTGAGCTCGTCATCCGCCGCATGCACGACATTGAGTTGCGCGCCCCACTTCACCGCCTGGCGCAGACGCTGGGCGATCAAGGGTTGTTCCTTGCGCAACGTGGCGCCGACCAGCAGCACGCGCTGCAATTGATTCAGTTCGGCAAGCGGCATGCCCAGCCAGGTTGCGCCCTTGCGCTTGCCATCGCCGGAGAAATCGGTCTGGGCCAGACGATGCTCGACTTGTTCGCTGCCCAGGGCTCGCATCAACTTCTGCAAGAGATGCAGTTCTTCCACGGTCTGATGCGGCGAGGCCATGGCCGCCAGGCTATTGCCGCCATGGGTCTCGCGCAGCACGCGCAGCGCGCCGGCGGCTTGGGTCAAGGCCTTTTGCCAATCGACCTCGATCCACTTATCGCCATCGCGCACCATGGGCTTGGTCAGGCGCTCTTCGGAATTGAGCCCCTCGTAGGCGAAACGGTCGCGGTCGGCCAGCCAGCATTCGTTGATCGCCTCGTTCTCCTGCGGCACCGCACGATAGACCTTGTTGTCCTTCACGTGCAGCAACAGGTTGCTGCCCAGGCCGTCGTGCGGGCTCACGCTCTTGCGCCGGCCCAGCTCCCAGGTGCGGGCGCTGTAGCGGAAGGGCTTGGAGGTCAGGGCGCCGACCGGGCAGAGGTCGATGACGTTGCCGGACAGCTCGGAGGTCACCTGCTGCTCAAGAAAGGGCATCACCTCGGTGTGCTCGCCGCGATGGACCATGCCCAGCTCCATGCGGCCGGCGATCTCCTGAGTGAAGCGCACGCAGCGGCTGCAATGGATGCAGCGGGTCATGTCGGTGGCCACCAGCGGCCCAAGGTCCTTTTCCTTGACCACGCGCTTGGGCTCGGCATAGCGCGAGGCGCTGCCACCGTAGCCGACGGCGAGGTCTTGCAACTGGCATTCGCCGCCCTGGTCGCAGATCGGGCAATCGAGCGGATGGTTGATCAAGAGCAGCTCCATCACGCCCTTCTGGGCATCGACCGCCTTGTCGGAATGGGTGCGTACCTTCATGCCCTCGGTCACCGGCGTGGCGCAGGCCGGCAAGGGCTTGGGCGCCTTCTCCACCTCGACCAGGCACATGCGGCAGTTGGCCGCGATGCTGAGTTTCTTGTGGTAGCAGAAATGCGGGATGAAGATGCCCGCCTGGTTGGCGGCATCCATCAGGGTCGCACCCTGCGGGACTTCGATCTCTTTGCCGTCTATTTCGATACGCGGCATGTTAGGGCGTGACCTTATACATTTCGCGCATGCGCCGGGGGCAATTTGAGATGCAGCCCGCGAAGCAAGACGCGAAGTTGTGCCGCCCACAACGAGCGGCTTGCGACAAAGGGGGGCGCTCAAATTGCCCCCGGCCCAATGGGTTGTGGCGAGAAATGCGCGTCTGCGGCGTTGCGACGCTCGCCGATGGAACTACCATCGGCTTCGCCTCGCGCCTTGCATCCATCGCATTTTCGCCACAACGCATGTGTGAAATGTATTGTGAAATGTATAAGGTCACGCCCTATCCCCCACCATGCATTTCTTGTGTTCGATGTGGTACTCGAATTCCTGGCGGAAGTGCTTGATGAAGCTCTGCACCGGGCCCACCGCGGCATCGCCCAGGGCGCAGATGGTGCGGCCGGCGATGCTGTTGCCGACGCTCGTCAAGAGGTCGAGATCCTCGGGCCGGCCCTCGCCGTGCTCGATGCGCTTGACCACGCGGTGCATCCAGCCGGTGCCTTCGCGGCAGGGCGTGCACTGGCAGAAGGATTCCTCAAAGTAGAAATAGGCCAGGCGCTCCAGGGCCTTGACCATGCAGACGCTGTCGTCCATCACGATCACCGCGCCGGAGCCGAGCATGGAGCCGGCCTTGGCGATGGCGTCGAAGTCCAGGGTGAGGTCCATCATGATCTCGGCCGGCAGCACCGGGGCGGAGGAGCCGCCGGGGATCACCGCCTTGAGCTTGTGCCCGGTGCGCACGCCGCCGGCCATCTCCAGCAGTTCGGCGAACGGCGTGCCCAGGCCGACTTCGTAGTTGCCCGGCTTGTTGACGTGACCGGAGATCGAGAAGATCTTGGTGCCGCCGTTGTTCGGCTTGCCCAGATCGAGGAAGGCCTGGCCGCCGTGGCGGACGATCCAGGGGATCGAGGCCAGGGTCTCGGTGTTGTTGATCGTGGTCGGCTTGCCGTAGAGGCCGAAGCTGGCCGGGAACGGCGGCTTGAACCGGGGCTGGCCCTTCTTGCCTTCCAGCGATTCCAGCAAGGCGGTCTCCTCGCCGCAGATATAGGCGCCGTAGCCCTGGTGGGCATGGATGTCGAAGTCCCAGCCGCTGCCGCAGATGTTCTTGCCGAGGAAACCGGCGGCGCGCGCCTCTTCCAGGGCGCGCTCGAAATCGAGGTAGGACTCGAATATCTCGCCATGGATGTAGTTGTAACCGGCACGCGCGCCCAGGGTGTAGCCGGCGATGACCATGCCTTCGATCAACTGATGCGGATTGAAGCGCAGGATGTCGCGATCCTTGAAGGTGCCCGGCTCGCCCTCGTCGGTGTTGCAGACGACGTACTTGTCGCCCGGGAACTGGCGCGGCATGAAGCTCCACTTCAGGCCGGTCGGGAAGCCGGCGCCGCCGCGGCCGCGCAGGCCGCTGAGCTTGACCTGCTCGATGATCTGCTCGGCCGGCATCTTCTCGGCCAGCACCCCCTTCAAGGCCTCGTAGCCGCCGTTGGCGACATAGGTCTTGAGCGAGGCCGGCTCCGGGTGGTCCAGCGTCCACATGCAAACCTTGGTGCTCATTTCATGTCGTCCAATAGTTTGTCGACAGCTTCCGCCGTCAGGTGGCTGTGCATCTTGTGGTTGTTGTGCAGGCACAGGGGGCCGTCGCCGCAGGCGCCCATGCACTCGCCCTCGACCAGGGTGTAGCGGCCATCGGCGGTGGTTTCGCCGAACTCCACGCCCAGCTTGGCCTTGAGCTGCTCGGCGATCTTGTCGGCGCCCTGCAGCAGGCACGGCAGGTTGGTGCACAGGGTCACCTTGTTGCGGCCGACCGGCTTCAGGTCGTACATGTTGTAGAAGGTCGCCACCTCGTAGGCCGCGATCGGCGGCATGCCGAGATAGTTGGCGACAAATTCGATAGTCTCGGTCGCCAGCCAGCCCTTCTCGGTCTGGGCGATACGCAAGGCTGCCATCACCGCCGATTGCTTATGCTCAGGCGGATATTTGGCGATCTCTTTGTCGATCAGGGCTAAGGATTCTTGTGAAAGCATAGTCATCCCATCAACGATCGATTTCGCCGAACACGATGTCCATGGTGCCGATGATGGCCACCACGTCGGCGATCATGTGGCCGCGCGACATCTCGTCCATGGCCGCCAGATGGGCGAAGCCCGGCGCGCGGATCTTCATGCGGTAGGGCTTGTTGGCGCCGTCGGACACCAGGTAGATGCCGAACTCGCCCTTCGGGTGCTCGACCGCGGCATAGGCCTCGCCCTCGGGCACGTGCATGCCTTCGGTGAAGAGCTTGAAGTGGTGGATCAGCTCTTCCATGTTGCTCTTCATGTTCTCGCGCGAAGGCGGCGCCACCTTGTGGTTCTCGACGATGACCGGACCGGGGTTCGCGCGCAGCCAGGCGATGCACTGCTGGATGATGCGGTTGCTCTGGCGCATCTCTTCGACCCGGACCAGGTAGCGGTCGTAGCTGTCGCCGTTGCGGCCGACCGGGATGTCGAAATCCATCCGGTCGTAGACCTCGTACGGCTGATGCTTGCGCAGGTCCCAAGCGACACCGGAGCCGCGCAGCATGGGGCCGGTAAAGCCCAGGGCCTTGGCCCGCTCCGGGCTGACCACGCCGATGTCGACCAGGCGCTGCTTCCAGATGCGGTTGTCGGTGAGCAGGGTCTCGTACTCGTCGACATAGCCCGGGAAGCGCTTGGTGAAGTCCTCGATGAAGTCGAGCACCGAGCCTTGGCGGTTCTCGTTCAGCCGTTTGACGTCGGCCTCGGTCTTGAACCGGTTGGGCTGGTATTGCGGCATCTGCTCGGGCAGGTCGCGGTAGACGCCGCCCGGCCGGTAATAGGCCGCATGCAGGCGGGCGCCGCTGACCGCCTCGTAGACGTCCATCAGGTCCTCCCGTTCGCGGAAGGCGTAGAGGAACACGGTCATGGCACCGACGTCGAGGGCATGGGCGCCGAGCCAGAGCAGATGATTGAGGATGCGGGTGATCTCGTCGAACATCACCCGGATGTATTGGGCGCGCTCGGGCGGCGCAATGCCGAGCAACTTCTCGATGGCCATGACATAGGCGTGCTCGTTGCTCATCATCGAGACGTAATCGAGCCGGTCCATGTAGGGCACCGACTGCAGGAAGGTCTTGTGCTCGGCCAGCTTCTCGGTGGCGCGATGCAGCAGGCCGATGTGCGGATCGGCGCGCTCGACCACCTCGCCATCCAGCTCCAGCACCAGGCGCAGCACGCCGTGGGCGGCCGGGTGCTGGGGGCCAAAATTGAGCGTGTAATTTCTGATTTCAGACATGCTCAGCAAACCTCTTTCGCAGGCATGGCGCTGGCAGACATTCCAGGCAGCTCAATTTCAGTGAAGGCTAACGTTTGCGCAGCAAACGTTAAGCGCGCAGCGCGGCCGGAGCTAAAGTTCAATGTGTAGTTACGAATCTCAGACATGCCATCACCACTCGTTGCTTGCCGTAGCATTAGCCAAAGCCAAGCTACACATCGAACTTCGGCGCAGGCTCTTGTACCCGTCAGGGTGAACTTGCCGTAGGCAAGTTAAGGCCACAGGCCGGCCGGAGCCAAAATTGAGCGCAAGCATCACCACCATCACTCCACCTCGCCGTAGTTCTCGACCCGCACGATCCGCGGCGTCACCTCGCGCGGGGCTATGCTCACCGGCTGGTAGATCACCCGTTTGAGTTCGGGGTCGTAGCGCATCTCGACCTGGCCCGACAATGGGAAATCCTTGCGGAAGGGGTGGCCGATGAAGCCGTAGTCGGTCAGGATGCGGCGCAGGTCCGGGTGATTCTCGAACACGATACCGTACAGATCGAAGGCCTCGCGCTCGAACCAGTTCACCCCCGGCCAGACTTCGATCAGCGAAGCCAGCATGGGCAGGTCGTCGCTCTCGCAGAAGGCGCGGACACGGACGCGGTGATTCTTGGCCACCGACAAGAGATGGACCACGACGGCATAGCGCGGACCTTCGCGCAGCCCATCCTTGTAGTCCACATAGTCGACGCCGCAGAGGTCGATCAGGGTATCGAAGGCAAGTCCGGGCTCATCGCGCAGGGTCAGCGCCACGGCATGCCAGTCCTGCGGGCGCACCTCGAGGGTGACCTCGCCCAGCGCCACGCCACCGTCGGCGATCCGGTCGCCGAGCACGTCTTGCAAACGCGAAAAGAGTGCTTCCGCAGTCAAAGGCACGGTGGGGATCTCCTAGCGGGCGATGGTGTTGGTGCGGCGAATCTTCTTCTGCAGCTGCACCAAACCATAAAGCAGGGCCTCGGCAGTCGGGGGACAACCGGGCACATAGACATCGACAGGCACGATGCGGTCGCAGCCGCGCACCACGGAATAGGAATAGTGGTAGTAGCCACCGCCGTTGGCGCACGAGCCCATAGACAGCACCCAGCGCGGCTCGGCCATCTGGTCGTAGACCTTGCGCAGGGCCGGCGCCATCTTGTTGGTCAAGGTGCCGGCCACGATCATCAGGTCGGACTGGCGCGGACTCGGCCGGAACACGATGCCGAAGCGGTCCAGATCGTAGCGGGAGGCGCCGGCATGCATCATCTCCACGGCGCAGCAGGCCAAACCAAAGGTCATCGGCCACAACGAACCGGTACGGGTGTAATTGATCACCGTATCCAGCGTGGTCGTGACAAAGCCCTTTTCCAGGACGCCTTCGATACTCATTACTCGGTTACTCCCACTCCAGGGCGCCCTTCATCCATTCATAGGCGAAGCCCACGACCAGGATGGCGAGGAAAATGACCATGGCAACGAAGCCGAACAGGCCGACCTGCTCGAGCACCACCGCCCAAGGAAACAGAAAGGCGATCTCCAGATCGAATAGGATGAAAAGAATGGCCACGAGGTAGTAGCGCACGTCGAACTTCATCCGCGCGTCTTCAAAGGCCTCGAAGCCACACTCGTAAGGGGAAAGCTTTTCGCTGTCCGGTCGACTCGGCGCCAAAACCCAGCCCGCCACCATCGGCAACACCCCAACCGCCAAGCCGACCAAGATGAACAGCAGAACTGGAAAGTAGTTTTCTAGCATTATTTCCTTTCGCGCTTCCAGCGCGCGTCTCCTAGGGGAGTGTATGCGGCGCGCACGCGCAGTGTCAAGGAAAGAGGCCGCCTAAAAACTCATTGATATCAATGAGTTATAAGCAAAACCGACTGCTAGTATAAAGAGATTATATGGGCTTGGAGCCCCTCTCGGCAGGAAACATACCCCGCATCGAGACCGGGGGCGGATGGATGCAAGGCACTGCGCGTCGTCGATGCCTCTGCCATCGACGACGCGAGGCACGTTTCCTACTGAGATCGACTTTTAGATGGTGCCGACGGCGAGACTCGAACTCGCACGCGTTTCCGCACTGCCCCCTCAAGACAGCGTGTCTACCAATTCCACCACGTCGGCAAATTGACGGGATGCCTGGACTCCAGGCACCCCCAAAACTCATTTCGGGATTGCGCCCGCCTTCGACGGCTCGCCTTGGGGCTGGGCCGGCATCGGCAGCGATTGTTGCGGTGCCACCGGCGCCACTTCAGGCTTGCCCTTGCTCGAAGAGAAATAGGCCAGCCCCAGGCTGGTCAGGAAAAACACCGTGGCCAGGACCGCGGTAGCCCGACTCAAAAAGTTTGCCGAGCCCGTCGCACCAAACAGGCTACCGGAAGAACCGCTACCGAAAGCGGCCCCCATGTCGGCACCCTTGCCATGCTGCAGCAGAACCAAGCCGACCACCGCAGCCGCCGCCAGGATATGCAAAATCCAAAC
>JAJZTV010000040.1 GCA_021847385.1 Pseudomonadota bacterium
GGCTGCACCGCCTTCGGCAAGGTGTTCTTCGTCCGTCATTTCCGCGAGCCGGTGCCCTTGCAGACCACGGCGATGGATCAGGTCTCCACCGTGCTGTCGGCCGACGACAACGTGGTGCAGGGCCTCAAGACCATCGCCGAAAAGAGCCGGCCGGCCCTGATCGGCCTGCCGACCACCGGCCTGTCGGAGACCCAGGGCACCGACATCCGCCGCCTGGTTAGGGACTTCCGCGAGCAGTATCCCGAGTTCAACGACATCCCGGTGGTGCCGGTCAACACGCCGGACTTCACCGGTTGCCTGGAGAGCGGCTACGCCCTGGCGGTGAAGGCGGTGATCGAATATCTGGTGCCCGAGGGCACGCGCCTGGCCGGCAAGCGCAAGAAGCAGGTCAACGTGCTGGCCGGCTCGCTGCTGACGCCGGGCGACCTGGAACACATCAAAGAACTGATCGAGGCCTTCGGCCTGCGTCCGCTGGTGTTGCCGGACATCTCGGAATCGCTCGACGGTCATCTGACCGAGCTGGAGTTCAGTCCGCTCACGGTCGGCGGCACCCCGGTATCGGAGATCCCGACCTTGGGCGAATCGGCCGCCACCCTGGTGATCGGCCCGTCGCTCTATCCGGCGGCCGACCTGCTCAAGGAGCGCACCCTGGTGCCGGACTACCGCTTCGACAGCCTGATGGGCCTGGCGGCGGTGGATGCCTTCGTCGCCGCGCTGGCCGAGATCTCCGGCAAGCCGGTGCCGGAGCGGATCGAGCGCCAACGCAACCAGTTGCAGGACGCGATGGTGGACACTCATTTCATGCTCGGCTTCGCCCGCGTCGCTATCGCCGCCGACCCCGACCTGCTCTATGGCCTAGCCGAACTGGTGGCCGGCATGGGCTGCGAGGTGGTGGCTGCCGTGGCGCCGGCCAAGTCGCCCCTCCTGGAAAAACTGCCCACCGCGCAAGTGAAGCTGGGCGACCTGGAAGACCTGGAGAAGACGGTGCGCGAGGTCGGGGCCGACCTGATCGTCAGTAACTCGCATGCGGCCGACACCGCGCGGCGCCTCGGCCTGCCGCTGTTCCGCGCCGGCTTTCCGCAATACGACCTGATCGGCGGTTACCAGCGGTTGTGGGTCGGTTACAAGGGCACGCGCCAGGCCTTGTTCGACCTGGCCAATCTGATGGTCAGCCAAGGCCACGGCGAGATCGAAGCATACCGTTCGATCTACGCGACGCGGCCGGAGGAAACCCGACATGCGCCATCTGCGCCTGGTCACGTCCACTGAGGAGGCTGCCATGACAGTGAAGATCGCCTTCGCCACCAGCGACCGCAAGCAGGTGGATCAACACTTCGGCGCGGCCGAGGCCTTCGCCATCTTCGAGTTGTCCCCGGACGATGCGCGCCTGGTCGAGGTGGCCGAATTCAGCGACGACGATACCGCGATGGACGGCCACGAAGGCAAGTTGGCCGGCAAGATCGCGCTGCTGGACGGCTGCGCGGCGGTGTACTGCAACGCGGTCGGCGCCTCGGCGGTGAAGCAGTTGCTGGCGGCCGGCATCCAGCCGATGAAGGTGGAGGAGGGCGAACCCATCGATGCCCTGCTCTGCGGCCTGAACCAAAGTCTCACCGGCGAGCCGCCGGCCTGGATGGCCAAGCACCTCAAGCGCGAGGGCGGCACCGACCGTTTCGCAAACATGGCCGAGGAGGGCTGGTCGGAATGATCCCTATCCACGCCCGCAGCTTGCGCCGCAAGCACATGGCCCAGTCGTGCGAGGTCGGACGCTCGCCGCGAACCGCCGTCTGGGGCTGGGTCGCCCATCTCTTGCCGCGCATGAGGAGCACGCCATGATCGAGACCCGCGTCCGCATCGTCACCATGGACTACGGCATCGCCTGGGTCGAGCCGAGCGAGCAATCCGGTTGCGGCGCCTGTCAGGCCAAGAGCGCCTGCGGCGTGTCCGGCCTGGGCAAATACTTCTCGCGCCGGCAGCAGCCGGTGCCGGTGTTCTGCAAGACGCCGGCCAAGGCCGGCGACGAATTGCTGGTCGCGGTCGACGAATCCGAGTTGCTCAAGGCCGGCCTGTTGGCCTACCTGCTACCCACCTTGCTGGCCATCGCCGGTGCCGGCATCGCCGCCGCAAAAGGTTATGGCGATGCCGGCGCAGTGGCCGGCATGGCGCTGGGCATTGCCTTGGGGCTGTTTGCCGCCCGTTTTCTCGGTCGCGCGTCGTATTTGAAGGCGCGGCCGGTATCCCATCCCATCCATCAAGGAGAAACCGCATGACCGCGACTACCGCCGAACTCGATCCGATTCTGGAAACCGATTACATCAAAGAGATGGTCAAGCAGATGCGCGCCATCGACAGCTATGGCACCTACGACGGCTGGTCGGTCGAGCGCATCCTCGCGCCCTACATCAAGACCAAGGAACAGCGCCGGGAGATTCCGGTGATCGGCGATCCGGACGACGAGACCCTGGCCCGGGTGAAGGCCTTCTACAACGCCATCGCCAGCCTGATCGAGAAGGAATGCAAGCTGATGGCGGTGCCGATGATCAACATCACCCACGAGGGTTTCGGCCGCGCGCTGATCACCGTGGGCAAGCTGGTGGTGCTCGACCGCACCCTGCGCGACGTGCATCGCTTCAGTTTCGACAGCTTGTCCAAGATGAAGGACGAGGCCGACAAGTTGCTGTCGGTCTCCTTGGAGATCATCGGCGAGCACCCGCAAGTGGCGGGCTTGTAAGGAGCGGGACATGACGGAAGAGGAACTGAAGGACCTCGACAAGGAGGTCAAAAAACTTAAGCGGGTGGCCAGCGAGTGGGCCTCGCAGTTGCACGACCTGGTCGAAGACCGCCTGCCGGCCGGTTATCACGAGATTCCGGGTATCGCCCAGTCGACCTACGACGCGTGCAAGGCCTGGGCCGACGCCAGTGCCAAACTCAACGCCGTGCAGAACGGGGGTGCGTGATGGATGCCTATACCGCATTGACCCGCGGCGGCGCCAGTTGGACGCCGACCTTCGTGGTCGAGATCAACCAGAAGACCTGCATCGGCTGCGGCCGCTGCTACAAGGTCTGTCCGCGTGACGTGTTCGAACTGGTCGACCGCGAGGAAGACGAGTTGGATGAAGACCTCGACGAAGACCAGATGAGCGTGATGTCGCTGAAGAACGCGCTGGACTGTATCGGCTGCGGTTCCTGCGGCCGGGTCTGTCCCAAGCAGTGCCACAGTCACCAGGCCATGCCGGTGGCGGTTTGACGATTTTCCCTCTCCGGTCGGGAGAGGGTGGCGAAGCCGGGTGAGGGAGGCCATCGGTGCGGGTTTATGGCGCATCGATGGCCATCGGCCTCCCTCACCCCTGCCCCTCTCCCGGTGGGCGAGGGGTTCGAAACCGAGAGGAAATGAAATGCCCAGACCAGAAAAACACGTCTTTGTCTGTTCCCAGGCCCGGCCGCCGGGTCACCCGCGCGGCTCCTGCGCCGACCGCGGTTGCCGCGAGGTGCTGGACGAGTTCTATTTCCAGTTCCAGCAGCGCCAATGCTTCGACAAGGTCGCCATCACCGCGGCCGGCTGTCTCGGCCCTTGCGGGCATGGCCCCAATGTCCTGGTCTATCCGGAAGGGGTGTTCTACGGCAACGTAAGCAAGGACGACGTGAGCGCGATCTTCGACGAGCACTTGCTCGGCGGCCAGCCGGTCGAACGGCTCAAGGTGCCGGCGGATATCTGGTGACCTGCGTGGCCAGCCTATTGCCCCCCGATGCCGAAGCGGCCGCCCAGCGCCTGGTGGAAACCTTGCGCGGCGAGGCGACCCGTTACGTGGCGGCGGACCGGTTGCCGGACATCCGGCTGGAGTCCGCCGCGATCACCGCGGTGATCGACCCGGCCAACGGCCAGCCCGGCTATGAAGGGGTATGGCGCAACCATCTGGGCGAGCGGGTCGGCAAGCTGATCTTCAACAGCGACGGCAGCTATTACGCCGAGTTCGACCTGTGCGTGCGCCACCCGAGCAAGCCGGGTCTGTTCGTCGAGGCGGTCACCGCCTGGGGCCGGGGTGGCACGCTCAAGGCCGAAGCCAGGTTGTTGCCGATGGTATGAACGCGCTGCCCGGTGACCTTCGGCTCTTGCTGGTGCACAAGCAGAAGACCAGCGCCCGCGTGCGTTTCCTGCGCTTTGCCCACGGCGTGACTGCGTTCGATCCGCTGCCGGCCCTGTCCGACATCAACGACGACGAGGCGCCGCAGGTCGTGCACCACCCGAACGTCTATCTGCGCGCGGCCGAACAACGCTTAGGGTTGCCTGCCGGCAGCCTGGAACATGAGGCCGAGTTCGAGGCCCTGGTGCATACGCCGTCCGGGCCGATTGCGGTGTATCTGACTCACATCAACACCATCGACCCGCCCTTTGCCGAGGCCGAGGCGCTAGGCGGCCGGTTCATCGCCATCACCGAGGCCATCGGCGGCATGCCGGTGGAGATGGAACTGCTGCGCCGGGCCTATGGCGTGTTGTTGGGCTGAAGGGCTGTGTTTACCGCGATGGGGGCAAAGGACATGAAGGACGCAAGACCTGGTGCCAAGTTGGGGACTCGCTCTGTCTGTGAAAAGGGCGGCGATGCAAGCAAGGAATTTCTTTGCCTTGCTTCGCGCCTTTTTCAGTTTGAATTTTTTTGGAGGTGAACCATGTCGCTTAATCGTCGCGATTTTCTGAAACTGGGCCTGGGCGCCTGCCTGCTGCCCGGCCTGGGTTGGAGTCTCGGCCGCGCCGCGACCCTGACCAGCGAGGAGATGTATGTCTTCGGCACCCTGGTCGATGTCGGCGTCGAGCATGCCGACCAGACGCTGGCGCGCAGCGCCATCGCCGGCGTGGCCCGCGATTTCCAATGGCAGAACCAGGCTTGGCATGCCTGGAAGCCGGGCGGCCTGTGCGATCTGAACGCGGCCTTCGCGGCGGGTGGCAGCCATGAGGTCGAACCGTCGCTGCTGCCCTTGCTGACCGAGGCGACCGAGCTCGCGCGCCTGAGCGGCGGCCTGTTCAACCCGGCCATCGGCGGCCTGGTCGGGCTGTGGGGTTTCCATAACGACGAGATGCCGAGCGGCGCCCTGCCGCGCGCGGAACGCATCGCCGCCTTAGTCGCGGCGGCGCCCAGCATGGACGACCTGGTCGTCGACGGCAACCGCGTGGCCAGCCGCAACCCGGCCGTGCAACTGGACTTCGGCGGCTATGCCAAGGGCGTCGCGCTCGACCGCGCCTTGGACCGATTGGCGGCGCAGGGTTTGGGCAACGCCATCGTCAACCTCGGCGGCAACCTGGCCGTGTCCGGCGACAAGGCCGGCAAGCCATGGCGCATCGGCGTGCGTCACCCGCAGGGCCAGGGCGTGTTGGCGGCGCTGGAGGTGAGCGGCCGCAGCGCGGTGGTCACCTCCGGCAGCTACGAGCGCTACCGCGAATTCGGCGGCCGGCACTATCCGCACATCATCGATCCGCGCACCGGCCAGCCGGCGCAGCATGTCGCCTCGGTCACGGTGATCCATCGCGATGCTGCGCTGGCCGACGTGGCCGCCACCGCCCTGGTCGTGGCCGGGCCCGAGGCCTGGGTCGACACGGCGCGGGGTATGGGCGTGCGCCAGGTCATGCTGGTCGACGGCGCGGGCCGGGTGCAGATGACCCCCGAGATGGCGGACCGGGTTTCGTTCGTCAGCAAACCGGCTGCGATTGCGACGGTCGCCGTCTAACGAGTTGGGAGTCTGCGATGAGCCAAATTCAAATGGGTGATCTGGTCTACGCCGCCGGCGATCTCTACAACGATGCCATCGAGGAAACCGGCGAGGCCGCCATCCCCGGTCGTTTCGTCGGCGAACTGCTGGCGCGGGCCGGCACGCGCGGCGTGGTGGTCAACGTCGGCCATGCCGAGGCCGAGCCCGACACCGACATCTTCCTGGTGCGCTTTGAACTGGATGGCGACGGCACTTTGTCCGAACCCATCGGTTGCTTAGCGGGCGAGTTGTACCAGACTGAAAGCCAAGCCTCGGCCTAAGCGGTTTTGAATATGCCAAGCGACATGGCCCAGCCCGATCGGACCCGGCAAGGAGTTCTGCGATGAATGCGAATGCGGCGGTGGCAGGCATGGATTCCAGCGATGGCCCGGCAGTTCGGGCAGCCAATCCGTTGGCCCTGACGCTGGCCTATCACGAGCGCAGCAAGCACCGCTTGGACCGCTATGCCGCCGGGCCGGGGCCACTGGATTGGGATGCCCAGCCCGATCCCTTCCGCTGCTGGAATTGGACTCAATACATCAATCTGCCGCGCCAGCCGGTCGAGCTGCCGGTGCTCTGGTCCGAGCTGAATGCCGAGCGGCCGGCCGCGCCGCTGACCTTGGCCAATCTCGCCACGTTGCTGCGCTTGGCGGTCGCCGTCACCGCATGGAAGTCGTACGAAGGCGCCAAATGGCCGCTGCGCGCGCACCCGTCGTCGGGCAACCTGCATCCGACCGAGACCTATGTCATCGCCCACTGGGTCGATGGGCTGGCCGACGGCCTTTACCACTACCAGGCTCGCCACCATTGCCTGGAATGGCGGGCGGGCGAGGGCGTGCTGTCCGAGCAGCCCGGCCTCTGGCTCGGCTTCAGTTCCATCCATTGGCGCGAGGCGTGGAAATACGGCGAGCGCGCCTTCCGCTACTGCCAGTTGGACTTGGGCCATGTGCTCGCCGCCGTGAGCTACGCCGCCGCCTTGCTCGGCTGGCGCCCGCGTCTGTTGGCCTGCGGCCCGGCGCAAGTGGCCGCCACCTTGGGCCTGGATCGGACCGAGGACTTCGCCGGGGTCGAGGCGGAAGAGCCGGATGTCCTGCTCGCCATCGAACTGCCCGGCACGGCGACCGGCGCGCCGCCGCAGGCGTGGGGCGAATGGAGCGGTGCGCCCAGCCTGCTCGACCCGAGGCCGATGTACCACTGGCCGGTGATCGACGAAGTGGCCGAGGCCACGCGCGGCGCCGCACCCGACCTGAGCGGCTTCGCTCAAGTGTCTGCACCTGCACTGGCGCCTGAGCCCAACAGCATTCCGGTCGCCTCGGTCATCCTCAAGCGCCGCAGCGCCCAGGCCTTCGACGGCAACTCGGTGATGCCCCACGCGGTGTTCCGCCGTCTGCTCGCCGCGCTGTTGCCGGGCGGCGCGCCGATCTGGTCCTTGTGGCCCAAATCGGCGCGGGTGCACCCGGTCATCCTGGTGCACCGGGTCGAGGGCCTGGCCAACGGCCTGTATATCCTGCCGCGCAGCGATGCAGC
Source organism: Pseudomonadota bacterium (assembly GCA_021847385.1). Lineage (GTDB taxonomy): Bacteria > Pseudomonadota > Gammaproteobacteria > Burkholderiales > Thiobacillaceae > Sulfuritortus. Next base: position 7,264 of record JAJZTV010000040.1, read on the forward strand.
CGTGCCCGCATTGCGCCAAGCCCTGCGCGCCAACTTCGAATGGCAGCCGGCCGACCCGGAGCTGCCCCTGTTCCGTCTGGTCGCGGCGCGTTGCGGCAAGACCGCGCGCACCGTGTCCTGCCATCAGGACATCGCCGCGCAGAGCGCGTTCACCTGCATGATGCTGGCCGAGTTCGAAGGGCCGCTCGCCGAGGACGCCGTCGCCTATCGCCACCTGCATTGGGAGGCCGGCATGCTCGGCCACGCGGCCACCTTGGCGGCGGAGGCGGCCGGCTGGCGCGGCACCGGCATCGGCTGCTTCTTCGACGATGCCGACCACGAACTGCTCGGCCTGGCCGACCGGCGCTATCAAGTGATCTACCACTATGCCATCGGCATGGCGGTGGACGACCCGCGCCTGACCACGTTGCCGGCCTATGACTGACGTGGAACAAGATGAGTTCGAGGGCCTGCCCCAGGCCCTGCAAGACCTGGTGCGCCAGGGCATGGCCAGGCACATCGCCGACCCGGCCGGCGGCGAATTCCTGTTCCATTACGCGATCAGCCAGGCGCCTGAGGCCTTGCCGCTGTATCGGGTGCTGTACAAATTCTGCAACCGCCGGCGCCGCTTCGATATCGCCTACGACTTCGCCGTCATGGGTCTGCGCATGGCGGCGCGCCAGGCTGGTCTGCCCGAGCAGTGGCCGGACTGGAGTTCGGCCATGGTCAGCGGCGCCGACTACCGCCTGGGCAGCCACCTGCTGCTGAGTTTGAAGGCCATGGCCTTCATCGAATTGCGCCGCGGTCACGGCGACGAGGCCGAGCGGATATTGGACCGGCTGACCAACCTGGACCCGGGCGACGGCATCGGCGCCTCGGTGGTCGCCGCGCTGGCGGCGGGCGTGCAGGACTGAGGGTCGCATCGGGATGAACGCCGAACAGGAAATACAGCAACTCAAGGCTCGCATCGCCGAGGTCTATGCCCGGCGCGAGCGCTTGAAACGCGAACTGGAAACCGGCGCCATGGCGCCGCGCGCCGGCCTTGCCCAACTGGCGGAGACCGACCGGGAACTGTCCGGTCTGGATAGCCGGTTCAAGACCTTGTGGGATGCCGCCCAGGCCAGCGCCAAGACCACACGCACAGAGGAACCGAGACCATGAACTACCGCGACATCCACGCTGCCGAGGTGCAAACCCTGCGCAGCGAAGCCGAGCTGCTCGTCATCGACATCCGCGACCCGGACAGCCATGCCCGCGGCCATCTCGAAGCGGCCGAGCCGGTTTCCGACAACCTGCTCAAGCAACTGATCAAGAGCCGCCAACGCGAGCGGCCGGTGCTGGTCTACTGCTATCACGGCAACAGCAGCCGCGACCTCTGCGAACTCATCGCCGGCTTCGGCTTCAATCGGGTGTACAACCTCGTGGGCGGCTGGGAGGCCTGGGAACAACACCTTCAGACAATGCCGGCGGCATCGGCCCAAGCCGCGCCCAGCCCGGCCTTGGCCGCGTGGCTCAACGCACAAGGCCTGGCCGGCTGCCATGCCCGCACCGACACCGGCATGACCCCGCTGATGCTGGCCGCGCTGAAAGGCGAACGAGTCCTGCTGGAAGAACTGCTGGCGCTGGGCGCCGACCCCAACCACGTCAACGACGACGACCACCACGCCCTTTGGTTCGCCTGCGTGCATGGCGACCCGGCCACGGTTACGCTGCTGATCGAGCGCGGCGCCAACGTCGACAACGAGAACGTCAACGGCGTCACCTGTGCGGTCTACGCCGCCTCCACCGGTAAGTTGGACGTGCTCAAGTGCCTGGTCGAGGCCGGCGCCGACCTGAGCAAGGAGACCAGCGGCGGCTACACCGCGCTGGACAGTGCCGCCACCCTGCCGGTGCTCAAATATCTGCGTGGCCTGCTAGCGGCCTGAGCGCCTATCGCCGCGACGTCGGCGCGGCGAGATCCAAGGCCTGGCGCAACAGCACGGCGACGTGCACGGCGTTGCGCTCGCCGCCCTCGCCGATCTGCTGTCGGCAGGAAAAGCCGTTGGCCAGCACCGGCGCCTCGGCCGGAGCCGCACGCAAGGCAGGCAGCAAGTCCTGCTCGGCCATGGTCAGGGAGATCTCGGCGTGCTCCGCCTCCAGGCCGAAGTGACCGGCCATGCCACAGCAACTGGCCTCGACGAATTCGAATTCGAACTCCGGGATCAAGCGCAGCGTCTTGCGCAGTGCCTTCATCGCGCCCACCGCCTTCTGGTGGCAATGGCCGTGCACCATGGCCTTAGGGCCGCCCAATGGTTTCAAGGGCAAGGTCAGGCGCTTGCGGTCGTGCTCGCGGGCGATGAATTCCTCGAACAGATAGACCTGGCGCGCCAAGGCCAGGGCCGCCTCGCCCAGGCCCAGTTTCAGGTGATCGTCGCGCAGCGACAAAATGCACGACGGTTCCAGGCCGACGATGGGCGTGCCGGTGGCCAAGGCGGGAGCCAGCGCGGCCTGCATCCTGCGCGCTTCGCGCCGGGCGGCGGCCACCTGGCCCAGCGAGAGATAGGTGCGGCCGCAGCACAGCGCACGTTCCGGCTCGGCGTCGTCCGCTGCCGGCGCCAACACCTGCACCCGATAGCCGGCGGCGGTCAGCACGGCATGGGCGGCCTCGGCGATCCGCGGCTCGAACTGGCGGGCGAAGGTATCGACGAACAGGATCACATCGCGTTCCGACAGCGGGTGTGCCTCGGCGGCCGGTGGCGAGTAGGGTGCGGCAACGGGTTCCGGCAAGCGGCGCTTTGCGGCGATGCCGAGCCAGCGCTCGCCGAGCCAGGCCAATAGCCGGCTGCGATTGCGCCAGCGCACCAAGCCGCGCAGCCAGGCTCGACGCAATCGGGAGCGGCCCAGCCAACGCGGCAGGCCGGCGAACAGCCGGTCGCGCAGCGGCACGCCCAGCATGGCGTTGCGTTGGGCCTGGGTCTCGATCTTGATCGCCGCCATGTCCACCTGATTGGCGCATTCGCGCTTGCAGCCCTTGCAGCCCAGGCACAGGTCCATCGCCGCCGCCAGCTCCGGCCCGGCCATGGCGGCCGCGCCCAGCTCGCCGTTCAAGGCCGCCTTGAGCACCGCCACCCGGCCACCCGGCGATTGCGCCGGGTCGTCGGTGACGCGAAAGCTCGGGCACATCACGCCCTTGGGTTTGCGTTGGCACTGGCGGTCGTTGATGCACACCGCCACGGCGCGGGCGAAGTCGCCGCCGCTAGCGGGGATGCCGGCATAGGCGTCGCCTTGGCCGGCGGTCTCGTAGGACGACCAATCGAGTTGCAGTTGCACGGTCAGGCCCTGCCGGTCGATGCCGGCCGTAAGCGACAGGTCTTTTTCTTCAACACGACGCCGCTTCCGCAGCGTCGCCGACGCGGCTGACCATGATCTCGCGGCGTAGCCGGCCCGCCGCCTCCAGCGCGCCTTCCATGTAGCCGCCGCCGTAAGCCGCCGTCTCGCTGCCGCCGAAGTGCAGCCGGCCGTGCCAGGTCGGCGTCTGCAGCACGCGGCTGCCATAGGCGGGGTGCGCCTCGGGCGGCTCCAGGTCCAAGGTGGCGCAGGTCCAGGCCTCCTCGGCCCAGTCCTTGATGTGGGTCTCGCCCTCCTGGGCGCGCGGGCCGAACAGTTGGACCAGTTGGCTGCCGGCCAGGAGCGGCAGGCCGGTGCGGAACGAGGCGCGCACCGAGGGCGACAGGGCGAAGAAACCGCTCAGCGCGGCGCGGGCGCCGATGGCATCGCAGGCGTCGTGCACCTCGCCCAGCACGGCGCGCGGGTGGTTGGCCACGGCATTGCCGGACAGGCCATCGTCGCGCCAGAAGGCGGCGCGGCCCATGCCGGCACTGTCCACGCCATCCGGTCCGCCATAGGCCACCACTAGTTTGGCCTGGGCCGCCATCCAGGTCGGCGTCTCGCGCAGGCTTTCGCGCAACTGACCGTTCAGCGGCGGCTCGAAGCGCAGGCGTTCCTCCACCAGGCGCGGCGGCAGGGCCAACACCACCTGACGCGCCTTGACCGTGAGCGCTTGCGCATCGACCAGGAAGTGCAGCTCGATGTGGTCACCCCGCTCGAACAGCGCAGTCAGCACATGGTTCAGATGCAAGGCCTCGGCCGGCAGGCGCACGGCCAGGGCACGGATCAAGTTGGCGGCCCCGCCCTCGATGCGCTGGGCGCCGCCGTGCATGTCCTCTGCCGCCATTGAGCTGGGCTTGGCATCCGGGTCGAGCTGATTGAGCACGCTGCCGGTGTCGTGTTGCGGAAAACTGGGCAGTTTGAGTTCGCCGAGCAGGCGGGCGATGCGCGGTTGCATGTCCGGCCAGAACCAGGTCGCGCCCAGGTCCAGGGCCAGGCCGTTGGTCTCGGCCTGACCGCTGTGGATGCGGCCGCCCAGGCGCGGGCGGGCCTCGAACACGGCGAAGGACAGCGCTTGCGACTTCAGGCCATTGGCCAAGGCCAGGCCGCACAGCCCGCCGCCGACGATGGCGATTTCCAGCATGGTTTTTCCTCTCAATC
>JAJZTV010000041.1:0-10842 GCA_021847385.1 Pseudomonadota bacterium
TTTACCATGTTCGCCCCGGCACGCCGTTTAATATAAACGCCTAATTTGGTGGGAAACGCCCCTAAGGGGCCTCTGGAGGTTCTACGACAATGGATAATGCCAATGTTTCGCTCATCGGCCGGTTGGAACAGCTCAACCAGATCGGTATCGCCCTCTCGGGCGAAAAAGACATCCAGGGGCTGCTGGAAAAGATCCTGCTGGCGGCCAAGGACATCACCGCCAGCGATGCCGGCACCTTGTATCAGGTCATCGACGGCAAGGAGTTGCAATTCAGCATCCTGCGCAACGACAGCCTGAAATTCGCCCAGGGCGGCACCACCGGCAACCCGATCCGGCTGCCCAACATCCCGCTCTACTTGGCCGACGGTCAGCCCAACCACCGCATGGTCGCCGCGCACGCGGCGGTGACCGGCGAGACGGTCAATATCGAGGATGCCTATACCGAGAGCGGTTTCGACTTCAAGGGCACCCGCGAATTCGACGCCCGTACCGGCTATCGCTCGCAGTCCTTCCTGACCGTACCGATGCGCAACCACGAGGGCGACACCATCGGCGTGCTGCAATTGCTCAACGCGATCGACCCGGCAAGCAAGGCCATCCGCAGCTTCAGCAAGGAAGACCAGCACCTGGTCGAATCGCTGGCCTCCCAGGCCGCCGTGGCGCTGACCAACCGCCAACTCATTCAGCAGTTGGAAGCCCTGTTCGAATCGTTCATCGGCCTGATCAACGAGGCGATCGACGAGAAATCGCCCTATACCGGCGGCCATTGCCGACGCATCCCCGACCTGGCAGGCATGATCGGCGACGCCGCCTCGCAAAGCACGACCGGTGGCCTGGCCGATTTCCGCATGACCGAGAAAGACCGCTACGAGCTGAAGATCGCCGCGATGCTGCACGACTGCGGCAAGATCACCACACCGGTGCACGTAGTGGACAAGGCGACCAAGCTGGAAACCCTGTTCGACCGCATCCATCTGGTCGACGCCCGGTTCGACACACTACGGCGCGATGCCGAGATCGCCCTGCTCAAAGCGCGCATCCAGGCGCTGGAGAACGGCAACCATCAAGGTGTGGAAAGCGCCCAGCGCATCTACGACGAAACCGTGACCCAGCTCGAAGCCGACCGCGAATTCCTGCACAAGGCCAACCTCGGCGGCGAGTTCATGAAGCCGGAAGACCAGGCCAATGTCGACCGCATCGCGGCGTATACGATCCTGGACAAGGACGGCAAGGCGACCCGCTTCCTGAGCGAGGACGAGGCGTCCAACCTGAAGATCGCGCGCGGCACGCTGAACGACGCCGAGCGGGCGATCATCAACAACCACATCGTGGTCACGATCAAGATGCTGGAAGCGCTGCCGTGGCCGAAACACCTGAAGAACGTGCCGGAATACGCCGGCGGCCACCACGAGCGGATGGACGGCAAGGGCTACCCGAGGGGCCTGACGCGCGATCAGATGTCGGTGCAGGCCCGCATCCTGGCGGTGGCCGACATCTTCGAGGCCCTGACCGCCTCCGACCGCCCCTACAAGCGCGGCAAGACGCTATCCGAGGCGATCACCATCATGGGCCGGATGATGCTGGACCACCACATCGACCCGGAGCTGTTCGACGTGTTCATCCGCAACAAGCTCTACCTGCCCTATGCCGAGGCCTTCCTCGACCCGGCACAGATCGACGCGATCGACGAGAGCAAGATCCCGGGCTATACGCCCTAAATCAGGCCGATAAACACCGCAATTCCGCCATGCCCGCCTTCGCGGGGATGGCGCTCTGGCTGACTCAACCCACCCAGACCCGCGCATTGCGGAACAAGCGCAGCCACGGCCCATCCTCGCGCCAATCGTCCGGCCGCCAGGAGTGCTGCACTGCGCGCTGCACCCGCTCCGGGTGCGGCATCATCACCGTGAACCGGCCGTCCGCCGTGGTCAGGCCGGCGATGCCGGCCGGCGAGCCGTTCGGGTTGAACGGATAGGCCTCGGTCGCGCGGCCGCCATTGTCGACATAGCGCAGCGCGGTCAGCGCGCGGTCTTGCGCGCCGGCGCCGAACACCGCCCGGCCCTCGCCGTGCGCCACCACGATGGGCATGCGGCTGCCGGCCATGCCGGCCAGCAGGATCGATGGCGATTCCGGTACCTCGACCATCACGAAACGGGCCTCGAACTGCTCCGACAGGTTGCGCTCGAAGCGCGGCCAGGCCTCGGCGCCGGGGATGATGTCTTTCAAGCGGCTCATCATCTGGCAGCCGTTGCAGACGCCCAAGGCGAAGGTGTCGCTGCGCTGGAAGAAGGCCTCGAACGCGTCGCGGGCGCGGGCATTGTGCAGGATCGACGCCGCCCAACCGCCGCCGGCGCCTAGCACGTCGCCGTAGCTGAAGCCGCCGCAGGCGACCAGGCCCTTGAAGTCCTTGAGCGAGACGCGGCCGGACAGGATGTCGCTCATGTGCACATCGACCGCATCGAAGCCGGCCTTGGCGAAGGCCGCGGCCATCTCGACCTGGCCGTTCACGCCCTGCTCGCGCAGTACCGCCATCTTGGGTTTGGCTGCGGTCTTCTTCACATAGGGCGCGGCGACGTCCTCGTTCAGATCGAAGCTCAGCTTGGCCGACAGGCCGGGGTCGGCCGCGTTCTTCAGCGCCTCGAATTCCTGGCGCGCGCAGTCCGGATTGTCGCGCAGGGCCTGGATGCGATAGCTGGCCTCGGACCAGGCGACGATCAGGTCGGTGCGCGCCTCGTCGAGCAGCACCTTGCCCGCTTGCGCCACGCGCACGCGGTCGGCGTTGTTGAGCGTGCCGACCACGCGGGCCATGCCGGCCAGACCGGCCGCCTCGGCGGCGGCGAGCACGGCAGCGGCATCGGCACGACGCACCTGCAGCACCGCGCCCAGCTCCTCGCTGAACAAGGCGGCGAACGGCTCGCCCGCGTCCAATTCGATATCGACGCCGACATGGCCGGCGAAGGCCATCTCGCACACTGCGGCAAACAGGCCGCCGTCCGAACGGTCGTGATAGGCGATCAGCTTGCCTGCGCCGTTGAGCTGCTGGATCAGGCCGAAGCAGGCCTTCAGCCGCGCGGCATCGTCCAGGTCCGGGCAGCGGTCGCCCAGCGCGTTATAGGTCTCGGCCAGCACACTGGCGCCCAGGCGGTCCTGGCCGGCGCCGAGGTCGAGCAGGATCAACGCCGTGTCGCCCAGGTCGCCGCGCAACTGCGGGGTCAAGGTGCGACGGGCGTCCGCCACCGGCGCGAAGGCGGTCACGATCAGCGACAAGGGCGAGACCACGGCCTTCTTCGCGCCGCCCTCCTCCCAGCGCGTGGCCATGGACATCGAGTCCTTGCCGACCGGGATGCTGATGCCCAGCGCCGGGCAAAGCTCCTTGGCCACGGCCCGCACCGTATCGAACAGCGCGGCATCCTCGCCCGGGTGGCCGGCCGCCGCCATCCAGTTGGCCGACAGCCGGATGTCGGAGATGTCCTTCACCGAGGCCGCCGCCAGGTTCAGCACCGACTCGGCCACGGCCATGCGGCCGGAGGCGGCCGGGTCGATCAGGGCCAGCGGCGTGCGCTCGCCCATGGCCATGGCCTCGCCCAGATCGGTGTCGTAACCCATGGTGGTGACCGCGACATCGGCCACCGGCACCTGCCAGGGGCCGACGAACTGGTCGCGCGCAGTGAAGCCGCCGACGGTGCGGTCGCCGATGGTGATCAGGAAATTCTTGCTGGCCACGGTGGGATGGCGCAGCACGCGATAGGCCGCGTCCTTCAGCGCGATGCCGCTGGCGTCGAAGGGCTTGAGCGTCGGCGCCACGTGCGCGACATCGCGGGTCATGCGCGGCGGCTTGCCCAAGAGCACGTCCATCGGCATGTCGACCGGGGTGTTGCCGAAATGGCGGTCGGTCACGGTCAGCTGGCCGTCGTCGGTAGCGACGCCGACCACGGCGAAGGGGCAGCGCTCGCGCTCGCACAGCGCGCGGAAGCGGTCCAGGTCCTTCGGCGCGATGGCCAGGACGTAGCGCTCCTGCGACTCGTTGCACCAGATCTCCTTCGGCGCCATGCCCGGCTCTTCGCTCGGCACCTCGCGCAGCTCGAACCGGGCGCCCAGGCCGGCGCCGTGCGCCAGTTCCGGCATCGCGTTGGACAGGCCGCCGGCACCGACGTCATGCACCGACAGGATCGGGTTGTCCGCGCCCAGCTGCCAGCAGCGGTCGATCACCTCCTGCGCCCGGCGCTGAATCTCAGGGTTGCCGCGCTGGACCGAATCGAAGTCCAGCGCCTCGACGTTGGCGCCCGCGCCCATGCTGGAGGCGGCACCGCCGCCCATGCCGATCAGCAGGCCGGGGCCGCCCAGTTGGATCAGCAGCGTACCGGCCGGGAATTGCCGCTTGTGGATATGATCCTCGCGGATGTTGCCGACCCCGCCGGCCAGCATGATCGGCTTGTGGTAGCCGCGCACCTGGCCGTCTGGCGTCTGCTGCTCATAGGCGCGGAAGTAGCCGGCCAGGTTGGGCCGGCCGAATTCATTGTTGAAGGCGGCGGCGCCGATCGGGCCGTCGATCATGATCTGCAAGGGCGAAACGATGCGACCCGGCTTGCCGAACTCACGCTCCCACGGCTGCTCGTAACCGGGAATCTTCAGGTTGGACACGGTAAAGCCACAAAGGCCGGCCTTCGGTTTGGAACCGGTGCCGGTGGCGCCCTCGTCGCGGATCTCGCCGCCCGAACCGGTGGCCGCACCGGGAAAAGGTGCGATCGCGGTCGGGTGGTTGTGCGTCTCCACCTTCATCAGGATATGGGTGGGCTCTTCGTGGAAGCGGTAGCCCTGGTCGGCATCGGGGTAGAAGCGGCCAATGGTCGCGCCGGCGATCACCGAGGCATTGTCGGAATAGGCCGACAACGTGCCCTGCGGCCGCACCGCATGGGTGTGGCGGATCATGCCGAACAGCGACTCGTCCTGCGCCTGGCCGTCGATCACCCAGGAGGCGTTGAAAATCTTGTGCCGGCAATGCTCGGAGTTGGCCTGGGCGAACATCATCAACTCGACGTCGGTCGGGTTGCGCCCGGCGCGGCTGAAGTTCTCCACCAGATAGTCGATCTCGTCCGGCGACAGCGCCAGGCCCCACTCCGCGTTGGCCTGCTCCAGCGCGGCCTTGCCGCCTGTCAGCAGATCGACGCTGGCCAGCTCGCGCGGCGCCACATGCGAGAACAACTGCGCCGCCTCGCCCTCGTCGAACAACACGCTCTCGGTCATGCGGTCGTGCAGGTGCGGCAAGGCCTGGGCCGTGTCCACGCCGCTCAGGCGATAGGCGATGCCACGTTCGATGCGGGCAATGGCCTGCAAGCCGCAGTTGCGGGCGATGTCGGTCGCCTTGGACGACCACGGCGACACCGTGCCCAAGCGCGGCGTCACCAGAATAGTCTTGACTTCGGGGCTGTGCGCCCGCGCCTCCAGCAACTCGGCCAGAAACGCCGCATCAGCCTCGGCCAGCGGGCCGTTCAACTCGACAAAATAGCGAAACTCCGCCTCGACCCCGGTGCAGCCCAGCGGCCGCAACCGCTCCATAAGTTTGTCGATACGGAAAGACGAAAGGGCAGAACCGCCCCGCAGAAACAGAACCTCGGCCATGACTGATCCGGCGATGGGAAAAGCGCAATTTTACCCGATGCCCTCCCAGTCGGGCGGGGTTGACAGGAGGCCTACCGTAGCGGCGGGGGCCATATCGGGCGACTTAATTGTGCAGTTACCACCTGGCACCTACACCGCCGAACTCCCTTCCCCCGTCATCCCCTGCCTCATCGCCTTCTCCAAGGCATCGCCGACCCGTTTGGCGTTGAACGGTTTGACGATATAGCCGGCGGCACCGTGGCCGACGGCCTCGCGCACGGTAAGCATGCTGGCGTCGGAGGTGATCATCACCACCTTGCTGCCGGGCACTTCCTGACGCAACACCCCCAGCACTTCCAGGCCGGACATGCCGGGCATCATGACATCCAGGCAGACGACGTCGGGGCGCTGCTCCTTGCATTGCGCGATGGCTTGTTCGCCGTTGGCGGCCTCGCCGGTGACGGCCCAGCCCTCTTCGCGCAAGATGACCCGCAGCAGACTGCGCAGCATGGGGTCGTCATCGACGATCAGGGCCGTGCCCTTGAATGTAACGTTTGGATCCATATCGAATGCACCGCGCTTACAAAAAAAGGGCCGTGCAACCGGCCCTCTTCGATAACAAAATGTAGCTAACGTCTGACCTTGCCGCCTTCTGTTTCCTTTACTTCGGTGCCCGCTGGCTTAAGGTAATCGACGCCGCAATAGTGCAGCAGATAGTCCGGCGCCTCGGGGCTTTCATCGATCACCCCGGCCATCGCTTCGGCCAATTGCTCGCAATCGACCTGGACACAGGCCTGATCCAACTTGCACGCCACCACCGGCGCACCGGCCGGGCTCACCGGCACGGCCTCGGCCGCTTTGTCCTGCACATACTTGTCTTCGTTTGGGCACATAATGATCTCCTTCAAACGCGACGTGTAATAGAGTTATAGCTTATTTATTCGATAGACCCAGCATGACTATGGTCGTTCCCATGGATATCCGGCTCGATGTGCTGCGCGGCTGGCTCAAGCCCAGACCGGTGGACAGCCATAAGGGTGATTTCGGCAGCGTCGGCGTGGTCGGCGGCGCGCCGGGCATGGCCGGAGCCGCGCTGCTCGCCGGCCGCGCCGCGCTGTGGCTAGGGGCGGGCCGAGTCTATATTGGGTTGCTGGATAACCGTATCGCCGCCGACCCGATGATGCCCGAACTCATGATCGTGCCGCCCGAGCATGCGCTTGAGTTGGCACCGCCTGCCTGTCTGGTGCTCGGCCCCGGTCTGGGCCATAGCGGCACCGCCCGGCAATGCCTGGCCGATGCGCTGCGCAAACCCCTGCCCGTGCTGATCGATGCCGATGGCCTCAACCTGCTGGCCCGCGATAGCGAACTGCAAACCTTGCTCAAGCAACGCCCAGCCTCGACCCTACTCACCCCCCACCCCGGCGAGGCCGGACGCTTGCTCGGGCTCGACAGCCAAACGGTACAGGCAGAGCGCACAGGCAGCGCACGGCAACTGGCCATACGCTTCGGCTGCAATATCGTGCTGAAAGGTGCCGGCAGTTTGGTGGCGACCCCTGACGGCCAGCTTTGGCGCAATACGACGGGCAACCCAGGGCTAGCCAGCGCAGGCATGGGCGACGTGCTGGCCGGCATGATCGCGGCGCTGGTGGCCCAGGGCCTCACGCTGGAACGTGCCGCAATCTACGCCATCCATCTGCATGGTGCGGCGGCCGATAAGCTGGTGGCGGAAGGACAAGGCCCAGTCGGACTGAGCGCCAGCGAGGTGGCACAGGCAGCGCGTGGGCTACTGAATAGCTGGCTGAAATCCGCCTGACGCTACTTGCAGAACTTCGCCTTCAAGTACTGCAAGATCTCTTCGCCCACTTCCGGATGTTTCAAGGCGAATTCCACGGTGGCTTCGACATAGCCGGCCTTGCTGCCGCAGTCATAGCGGGTACCGACGAACTCATAGGCCAGCACCGGCTCCACGGCAAGCAGGGCCTGGATGGCATCGGTCAACTGGATCTCACCGCCTGCGCCGCGTTCGATGTGTTTCAGGTAATGGAAGATCTGGGGCGTCAGGACGTAGCGCCCCACCACGGCCAAGGTCGAGGGCGCCGCCTCCGGCTTCGGCTTCTCGACGATGCGGGTGACCTTGTGCAGGCGCTCAGCCTGGGGCGTGGTGGCGACGATGCCGTAGGCACTGGTCTCGTCGCGCTCGACGTTCTGCACGCCGACCAGCGAACACTGATGCTGCTCGTAGAGCGCGGTCATCTGGCTCAGGGCGCCAGGCTGGGCATCGATCAGGTCGTCGGCCAGGATCACCGCGAACGGTTCGTTGTTCACCGCCGGCTCGGCGCAGAGCACGGCATGGCCCAGCCCCAGGGCCTCGGCCTGGCGGATGAAGATGTAATGGACGTTGACCGGCAACATGGCGCGCAGCTCTTCCAGCGCCTTGGTCTTGCCGCGTATCTCCAGCTCCACCTCCAGCTCGTAGGCCTTGTCGAAGTGGTCGGCGATGGCCCGCTTGGTCCGGCCGATGATGAAGATCAGGTCGGTGATGCCGGCGGCGATGGCCTCCTCCGCCGCGTACTGGATCAGCGGCTTGTCGACGATGGGCAGCATCTCTTTCGGATTAGCCTTGGTCGCCGGCAGGAAGCGGGTGCCCATGCCGGCAGCGGGAAACACCGCCTTTGTTATGCGTTTCATAGAACCTCCGGATTCCAGTACGTTTGCAACCCTGCCAACATTGCAAGGCGGTGTTCGTCGTAGGCTAACCGCGCGCAGCGGGTGTTAAGCGAGCAAAGCGAGCGGCCGAAGACAAAAACGGCCCCGTCAAATCCCACCAAGCTATTTCTCCCCAATCAACTCCAACAACTGCGCCTCGTCCAGAATGGTAACGCCCAATTCTTGCGCCTTCGTGTATTTCGAGCCGGGTTCGGCGCCGGCCACGACGTAGTCGGTCTTCTTCGACACGCTGCCGGCGACCTTGCCACCCGCCGCCTCGATCCGGGCCTTGGCCGCCTCGCGCGCGAGCGTGGGCAGGGTGCCGGTAAGGACGAAGGTCTTGCCGGCCAGATGGCCCGCCGTGATCGGCTGCGCCTCGCCGTCCTGCCAGGCCTCCGCCGCGCGCAAGCGCTCGATCACCGCCCGGTTGTGCGGCTCGGCAAAGAAGGCGAGGATCGACTCCGCCACCACCGGGCCGACGTCGGGCACCTGCATCAGTGCGGCCTCGTCGGCCTGCATCAAGGCATCCAGCTGGCCGAAATGGCGGGCCAGGTCCTTGGCCGTCTGCTCGCCGACGTTGCGAATACCCATGGCGAAGATGAAACGGGCCAGGTCCTTGTGCCGGCTGCCGGCGATGGCCGCGATCAGATTGCTCGCCGATTTTTCGGCCATGCGCTCCAGGTCGGCCACCTGCGCCACGGTCAGCGCATAGAGATCGGCCGGGGTCTGGATCAGGCCCTTGTCGACCAGCTGCTCGACCAGCTTGTCGCCGAGGCCTTCGATGTCCATGGCCCGGCGTGAGGCGAAGTGGATGATGGCCTGCTTGCGCTGGGCCGGGCAACTCAAACCATTGGTACAACGGGCGGCCGCTTCGCCTTCGAGCTTGACCACGGGCGCGGCGCACTCGGGGCAGTGCGTCGGCATCGCAAACGCTTCGTGCAAGGGCGTGACCAGGTCGCGCATCGGCCGCCGCTCGGGCAGGATCGCCACCACCTCGGGGATCACGTCGCCGGCCCGGCGCACGATCACGGTGTCGCCGACGCGGACATCCTTGCGCCGCACCTCGTCCTCGTTGTGCAGGGTGGCGTTGGTCACGGTAACGCCGCCGACGAAGACCGGCTTCAGTCGCGCCACCGGGGTCAAGGCGCCAGTGCGGCCGACCTGGACGTCGATGGCCTCGACCACGGTGAGTTCTTCTTGCGCCGGGTATTTGTGGGCGATGGCGAAGCGCGGCGCCCGGGCGACGAAACCCAGCGCCTCCTGCTCGGCCAGCCGGTTCAGCTTATAGACGGCGCCGTCGATCTCATAGGGCAACTGCTCCCGTTTGGCACCGAGTTCGGCGAAATAGTGCAGCAGCCCCTGCACGCCACGCACGAGGCGGCGCTCCTGGCAAACCGGGAAGCGCAAGCGGCCGAGCCAGTCCATCACCTCGCCATGGCTCGGCGGCAAAGTGGCGCCCTCGACCCGGCCGATGCCATAGGCGAAGAAGGTCAACCGGCGCTTGGCGGTGACCCGGGAATCCAGTTGGCGCAGGCTGCCGGCCGCGGCATTGCGCGGATTGGCGAATTCCTTGTCACCCCGGCTGCGCGCCTCGGCATTGAGCCGGTCGAAGTCGCGTTTCAACATCAGCACCTCGCCGCGCACCTCCAGCCAGGGCGGCGCGCCCTCGGGCAGCTTGAGCGGAATGGCGTGGATGGTGCGCAGGTTGGCGCTGACGTCCTCGCCGGTATAGCCGTCGCCCCGGGTCGCGCCCTGGACGAAATGGCCGTTCTGGTAATGCAGGGTGATCGCCAAGCCGTCGAACTTGGGCTCGACCGCATATTCCAGCTCGCCGTCGTGACCCAGTCCTTCGTGCGCGCGCCGGTCGAAGGCGACCACGTCCTCCTCGCTGAAGGCGTTGTTGAGCGAAAGCATGGGCACGCTGTGGGCGACCTCGGCGAAGACCTTGAGCGGTGTCGCGCCGACCCGTTGCGTCGGCGAGTCGGACATTGCCAGCTCGGGATGCGCCGCCTCCAATTGCTGGAGTTCGCGCATCAGCCGATCGTATTCGGCGTCCGGGATTTCGGGATTATCGAGAACGTAATAACGGTAGTTGTGATAGTCGATCAGCCGACGCAGCTCGGCGACGCGCTCTTGCGCCTCACGCCTCACGCCGCACCCCTCACGTGCCTTATGCCTCAGACGAACAGGCGGTTGGCCCGTTCGCCACCGGCCGGGATGCCTCGCGCACCCATGCTGGCATAGGCCTCGGCCAGACGTTGGCGAATCTTTTGCAGGCTCTCTTGCGTGACCAGCTTGCCATTGTCGTCGACTAGACGGCCACCGAGCGACTTCGACAAACGCATGGCAACCTCGGCCACGTGGCCAAATACGGTCAGGCCTTCGGGCACGGTAGGCACATCGAACAGCAAAGTAATGCCATGCGTGGTCGCACCGACGGCATTCGGCTGGAACGGTTCGGCCGCCTGATTGGCCAGGGCATAGAGCACGCGCCCCGCTTCATTGCGCAGCGCATAGGTGCCGTCGGCCTGCAAGGCC
>JAJZTV010000041.1:10852-11716 GCA_021847385.1 Pseudomonadota bacterium
GTTGAGGCCGATCAGCACATCGACCTCGATGCAGAAGCTGTCCAAAGCCGCCGCCCGTTCGAGAGCGGCATATTTGTCCGGGCAGGACACGGCACCGCCTTGCTCGGCCGCAAAGTTGTATAGCGCACGGCAGAAGGCTTCGAGTTGACCCGAGGCCACGGCGCCGGAGCGATCGACCAGTTGCAGGCCAAGTTCCAGCGCCGCATAGCTGATCCGGCTTGGCCCTGCTACCGGTTCCCATTCGCCGTCTTCGCGTTGGCCCATGATGCGCACCGGCTTGCCGATCCGGCGCATCAGTTCAATCAATGCCGCGGCCGGTGCTATGGCCGGCTGGCTGAAACGTAGCCGCGCGATGTATTCGGTTTCCCGGTCGAGCGTGCTCTCGGGCTCGAATTCGACCGCCACCTGGGCCGGCATGGCTTGCGTCGGCGAGGCATGCGGCGCCTCCGGCTCGGTCGCCAGGCCCGGTTCCGACCGGGCTTCGGCTATCACCACGGGCGGCGGTTCATCCTGCACTGCGCCTTCATCGTGCGATTCGAAGGCCGGCAGCGGATCGGCTTGGTCGTCGGCAGCGTCGAATTGGATATGCGGTTCGATGCGCTCGGTTTCCGGCTCGATGGGGGTCGGCCGTTCGATAGCGGCCACACCTTCCAGCGGCGTGAAGAGGCGATTGACCTCCTGGCGGTAGCGTCGCTCCTGCATCCAGTTGTAGAGCACCACGCCCAATACCAAAACGGCGCCAAAGCCAATCAATACAAGTTGAAAGGTCGTCATGGTCGACCCTCCGCCTTCGCCCCGGGCTGCGCTGTGGCAGCCGGCTCGCCGTTATTCGTGTTTGCTTTCACCGAGGTCTCCCCGCTGGGC
>JAJZTV010000042.1 GCA_021847385.1 Pseudomonadota bacterium
ATACCTGCGGCGTCTGCTCGCCGGCCCACGCGGTGCGCTGGCAGCAGACGGCCAAGGGCCTGGAGTCGCGGCTGAACGGCGTGCTGCTCGACCGCTACGCCGACGGCGAGAAGGCCGGCTACCCTACCCTGTGCAAGGGCCGGTTCGAGGTACAGGGCGAGACCTATTACGCCTTGGAGGAGCCGACCAGCCTCAACACCCTGGAGTTGCTGCCCGAGATGGCGCGGCTCGGCATCGCCGCGGTGAAGATCGAGGGCCGCCAGCGCAGCCCGGCCTACGTCGCGCAGGTGACCCAGGTCTGGCGCGCCGCCATCGATGCGGTCAAGCGCGCGGCCCAGGACTACCAGGTCATGCCGGCCTGGCATCAACAGCTCGACAAGGTGTCCGAGGGCAGCATGCACACCCTCGGCGCCTACTACAGGCCTTGGAAATAAGATGAAGCTATCGCTCGGCCCCTTGCTCTACTACTGGTCGCGCGACGATGTGTTCGCCTTCTACGAGGCGGCCGCCGCGTGGCCGGTGGAAGTCGTCTACCTGGGCGAGACCGTGTGTTCGCGCCGTCATACCCTGCGCCTGCCCGATTGGTTCGATCTGGCCGACAAGCTGGCCGCCGCCGGCAAGGAAGTGGTGCTGGCTAGCCAGGCCCTGATCGAGTCCGAGTCCGACCTCAAGGCCTTGCGCAAGATCGCGGGCAACGGCAAGCATGGCGTCGAGGCCAACGACTTCGGCGCGGTGCGCCTGCTGCACGAGCAGGGCGTGCCCTTCGTCGCCGGCCCCACGCTGAACGCCTACAACCCCGATACCCTGGCCCTGTTGCACGAACTCGGCGCCCGGCGCTGGGTGCCGCCGGTGGAGATGCCGGAGCAGATGCTGCGCGCGATGCCGGTGCCGGCCGGCATGGCGACCGAGCTGTTCGCCTACGGCCGCCTGCCGCTGGCCTTTTCCGCCCGCTGCTTCACCGCCCGCCACTACAACCTGCAGAAGGACGACTGCCGGTTCAAGTGCCTGGACCACCCGGACGGCCTGGACTTGCGCAGCCGCGAGGGCGAGCCGTTCCTGACCCTGAACGGCATCCAGACCCAGTCGGCCAAGGTCTACAACCTGGCGCCGCGCATCGACGCCCTGCGCGCGGCCGGCGTTGCGGTGCTGCGCCTGTCGCCGCAGTCGCGGCACATGGACAAGGTGGTCGAGTCGTTCCGCAGCCTGCTCGACGGCGCGGCGACCGATGCGGCGCAGGCCATGGCCCGCTACATGCCGGCCGAGGCCTGCGACGGTTATTGGCTGGGCCGGCCCGGTCTCGAACACCGGCCCGATTTGTAAAAGGAGCTTGCCATGCCGCTGCCTGCGATTCCCCGTCCGCTTGCCCGCATCGTTTCGGCCTTGCCGGTGTTTCCGGCCTCGCTGGCCTTCAGCGTCGCCGGCAACTTGGCGTTGTGGCCGAGCCTGCGCGATCTGGATTGGCAAGATGTCTATGGCCGCCGCTTTTGCGTGCGGGTGAACGACCTCGGCCTCAAGCTCTATTTCAGCATCCGGCCGCAGGGCTTCGTGCCCGAAGTGGCGCCCGGCGCCGACGTGACCTTCAGCGCAACGGCAGAAGATTTCCTGCGCCTGGGTCTGCGCCAGGAAGACCCCGACACCTTGTTCTTCAACCGCCGCCTGTCGATCGAGGGCGACACCGAACTGGGTCTGCGCGTGAAGAACATGCTCGACGGCGTCGAGCTCGACGCGCTGCTGCGTGGTCTGCCGCCGGCCCTGCGCCGGCGTTTGTTGCAGACGGTCTCAGTCTAGCCGCCCGCCGTATTGCAGGAACAGGCGCCGGGCCTGGTCCAGGTTGCGCCACAGCACATAGCCGCTGGCCGCCAGCAGCAAGAGCCCCGGCGCGCTGAGCCAAGCCGGCAGGAAAGGCGCCGGCAACACCAGCAGCAGCGCCGCCAGGTGCAGCATCAGATGCCGCCGCGCCGCCGCGTCGGGGATCATCTCCTTCATGTTGGGAATCGTGCCGGCGCGGGCGCCGGTCTGCGCCTGCAGATGAAACCAGGCGAGGAAGGGCACGATCTTGTACAGCATGCCGGCCACCACCGAGACGGCGAAACCCACGATGAAAACCAGACCGAGCACGACCTGGCTTGGGTCGCGCCAGGGTTCGGGTGCGAACAAGGCCAGCGGCGCGAACAGGACGGCGAGCCACAAGCAGGCCATGGCCAGACGCCAGAAGTCGAGTGTCGTGTCCGGCAACCTGCGCCGGCGCCGGTTTTGCAGGCGCAGGGTGGCGAAGGCGAACCAGGCGATGGCTGCACCGAAGCCGAGCCAGCCGGCGAGATCGGCCGTGGCGTGTTCGATCAGGAACGTCTGCGCGGAATAGGCCGCGAGCAGGGCGAGCAGCAGGCTGGCCAGCCAACGCGTCATCGGCGCAGGGTAGGGCGGCGTCAATTGCAGCATCGGCACCACCTGATAGGCCACGCCGACGACCAGCATCAACAGCCAACCGAGCAGGCCCCAGGCGGCATGCAGTCGAGTGAACTCGACCGGACTCGCCAAAGGCCAGAGCCCGGCCAGACCGCCGCCGAGATAAAGGCCAAGGCCGACAGTGAGGGCGAGGCCGAGCCAAGCATGGCGCATGCCGGCGCGGGTGGCGGCGGCCACGGCCGGCGCGCGCGCGAGGCTGACCGCGCCGGCAACGAGAAAGGGTAGCCAGGCCACGGCCAGCGCGAGCAGGCCGGCATCGAGCAGCGGCGGCCGGCCCAAGGCCAGGCCGGCGGCGAGCAGCGGGCTGCCGAGGCCGAGGCCGCCATAGGCCAGCCAGGCGACCGGCCGCACCTGCGGCAGCGGCGAGCCGATCAGCACTGGCAGCATCTGCAGCAGCGCGCCGGCCATGACCGTGTCGAGAAAGCCGAGCGTGAGCAGATGGGTGAGGCCGAGCGCGGCGGGGGTCCAGCGGCCGGCCGTCCAGTCGCCGGCGCTGGGGATCGCGGCCAGCGCGGCGATGACCAGGAACCAGGGTGCGATCAGGAACAGGCGCAGCGGTGCGCCCAGGGGCGGGGCCTGTTCGAAGGCGAGCCCGGCCTGGCTCACTCAAGGCACCTCGTCCGGCGCATCGTCGATCAGGATTTCGTAGCAACCGTCGTCGAACGGCCGGGTCCGGTGCGCCAGCCCCATCTGCCGGAGCATGCCGTAGAGCGGCATCGGCTCGCGATGCAGCAGCAGGCGGACGCGCTGGCCGGGCGCGCGCCGGCCGATGGCGTCGAGCACGCGTTCCATCGGTTCGGGCGGATCGAGCCAACGGGCATCGACCAGGATCTCGGTCGTCATCGCGGCCTCAGGCGGGGTGCAAGGTCTGGTCCAGCGTCCCGACCAGCGCCGCATCGTCGCCCAATGCCTGGTCGGACAGCGGGTAGAGGATCTGTTCCTCTTTCATGTTGTGCTGGCGCATCAGCATCAGCAAGGTCTCGGCCAGGCCGAGGTAGGCGGCGTCGTTGTGCCGTTCGACGGCGGTCTGCATCTGTTCCAGCAGGCCGCGCATCTGTTCGTGCTCCGCGCGCATGACCTGGGTCGGCCCGCCGCGCATGCCGGTGCGGGCCTCGAAGGCGGGGAACAGCGTGTCCTCCTCGGCGGCCAGGTGCCGGTCCATCGCGCCGCGAAAGTCGGCGAAGATGCGCCCGGCGGCGGCCCAATCGCGTTCGGCCGTTGCCTCTTCGGCATCGGCGAACAGCGCGTCGCAGTGAATGTGGTCGGTGGATAAAAGATCGGCGATGGGGCTCATGACGGTCTCCCGGACTGGACTTGCGCTCATTGTGTCGAGCGCATCGAGCGATTGCCTTGACCCATCTCAAGCCATTTGCACAGTCCGTCCAGCTCACGAAAATTTTCGGCCGGCATGGTCATGGAGATTGCATAGAGCTGGGCTAGAATCGCCGGCACAATAAACAAGGAGGAGTACAAGATGCACCGTCCGCTCGTAATAGTATTTTCCATTCTCGCTTTTTTCGGCATGGCCGCCGGGGCGCTAGCCCAATGCGACATGGGCGCCGCGATCAAACTGACCGGCAAGAGCTGCAATCCATTGACGCCGCCGCAACTGAGCTGCGCTGTGCCCAAGGATGTGCAGGGCGGCCTGAGCCAGGCCAACAACAACACCGTCCAGCGCGCGTCGGACATCTTCTCCTGGCAGCAATTCATCGCGCTGAACTGGCCGGCCGCCCAGGGCAAGCGCGGCGCGCCCGCGGCCGATCAGCCGATCGGCGCGGCCGGTCCGCGTGTGTGGGAGACCTGGAAGGAGGCCTATGAGGTCTACCGGCCCAACGGCAGCAAGCCGGCCGATTGGAACACGCCGGAGCGCTTTCCCGCAGCTTGCGGCGGCGTGCACAAGATGCTGTTCCGTACATCCAAGGTCAGCGATGTGGTGGACCAGACCCTGCAGGCCTTGCCGGCCGACGGCACGCTGCCGGCCAGCCTGAAGGATCAGAACGGCCGCTTGGTGCGCTATGAGATTCGCTTGAACAGAGCGGTGTTCGATTATGTCGTGCAGAACGGCCTGTACGACGGCCAGCGGCAAACCCAGGCCAGCTCGATCGATTTCCCGGTCGGCAGCCAGTTGGTCAAGGCCGCCTGGCGCGAGGTGAACGGCGACGACGCCAAGTATTTCTTCGCCACCGACGCCTGCGTCTGCGAGGACAAAGGCGTGGATACCCCGAGCAATTGCCAGGTCAGGCGCATGGGCCTGGCCGGTTTTCACCTGATGACCAAAACCGCGTCGGCGCCGCAATGGATTTGGTCCACCTACGAACAGGTGGACAACGTCACCGCCAGCCACCCGGCGGTGCAGCCGCTGAACAACCCGAGCTGCCCGGCCAGCCAGTGCCCGCCCAACAAGCAGACCCCGGACGGCGTGCCGACCCAGCTCACCCGCGTGATCCCGATTCCCGCTCAGGACCCGGTGTGCAGCAGACCCGGCCAGGCGGTGGACAACATCAAGCAACTGAACGGCGATGTGCAAAGCGCCCTGGCCCAGGCCGGCTCGGTGTTGGCCAATTACCATCTGGTCAACACCCAGTGGCCGGTGCAGGGCACCAAGCAGCCGCGTAAGACCGTGTTCGACGTGCGTCCGGCCTTGCTTGGCAATACCACGATGGAGAGCTTTTCGCAGGACACCTCCAGTTGCATGGGCTGTCATGTGATGTCGCGCACGCTCAAGCCGGATGCCTACGTCAGCGGCGACTTCAGCTTTACCTTGAACAACGCCCAGCCGCGGCCGAAGGGCAGTCGCTGTGTCGATGTCGAGGCTTCGGAGTCGTGCAATGACGCTATTCTCACGCCGCCGCCCAAGCTGCCGCCGACCAGCAATGTGTATTGGCCGGTGCTGCACGGTTACGCCGTCGCGACCAAGACCTACGAAACGGTCGGTGCGCCTTACGTCGGCAACAAGCTGCATTGCCAGAGCTGCCACCTCAACGCCGGCGGCAATCCCGACGCGGCGTGGTGGGTCGACATGGCGAAGTACTACAAAAATGCCGCCGGGCTGCAAACGCGCATCAATAGCTGCTTTAAGCACAGCATGAATGGCCAGCCGTTGTGCGACCCGACGAAAAAGGGCGACTGCGAAAAAAATCGGCACATGGTCGGCCTGATCGCCTACATGAACTGGCTGACCGAGCAGTATTACCGCAAGCACCCGAAGACGACGCCAGCCCGTTACTTCCCCGACCAGAACAACCCGGCCTTCAATGCAAAAGGCAATCCGGTCCAGGGCCAGGCGATCTATACCCAGAAGTGCGCCTTCTGCCACAACAAGGACGGCCAGGGACGCTATGAGAATGGCTATTTCCGCCCGGCCTTGTGGGGTGCCAACTCCTACAATGCCAGCGCCGGCATGGGCCCGTACCAGGGGACCAGCTCCACGCTCGCCGCCTTCTTGCACGGCAACATGCCCTATACCAGCGGCGGTCTGCTGACGATCACGGAGTCGGTGGACTTGGCCGCCTTCATCAATGGCCAATGTCGTCCGGGCAAGAAGACCGGCCCCAACGGCAAGCCTTGCCCGACTAAATAAGCCGCGACCGGCGGCGCTGGGGGAGACCCCATGGCTGCCGGGGACATGACGGAAGCGGGCGGGCCTGCGTGGTAAACTGAGCCACGCAAGCCCGCCCGTTTTTTATGTCCGCCATCCGTCTCCTCCCCGACCTGCTCATCTCCCAAATCGCCGCCGGCGAGGTGGTCGAGCGCCCGGCCTCCGCCTTGAAGGAACTGCTGGAGAACGCGTTGGATGCCGGCGCCACGGAGATCCGGGTCGACCTGGAAGAGGGCGGCATCAAGACCATCCGCGTCGCCGACGACGGCACCGGCATCGCCCGCGCCGATCTGCCGCTGGCCCTGGCCCGGCACGCCACCAGCAAGATCGAGAGCCTGGCCGACCTGGAGCGGGTGGCCAGCCTGGGTTTTCGCGGCGAGGCCCTGGCCAGCATCGCCTCGGTCGCCCGCGTGGCCATCACCAGCCGGGCATCGGGCGAGCCCCACGCCTGGCGCATCGCGGCGCAAGACGGCGCGGTCTCGAAGGCGGAACCGGCCGCGCTCAATCGCGGCACCGTGGTCGAGGCGCACGACCTGTTTTTCAACACCCCGGCCCGGCGCAAGTTCCTGAAGACGCCGGCCACCGAATACGCCCACTGCCTCGACGCCTTCACCCGCCTGGCCCTGGCCCGGCCGCAGGTGGCGATGACCTTGAGCCACAACGGCCGGATCGCCGCCCGTTACCCGGCGCAGGACTGGCAGGCACGGGCGCTCGCCGTGCTGGGCGACGACTTCGCCCGGCATGCACGGCTGATCGACGAGGCCGCCGGCGACATCCACCTCAGTGGCTGGGTCGGACTGCCGGCCTATTCCAAGGCCAGCCGCGACGCCCAGTTCATCTTCGTCAACGGCCGTTTCGTCCGTGACAAGCTGCTCGCCCACGCCACGCGCGAGGCCTACCGCGACATCCTGCACGGCAGCCGATACCCGGCCTATTGCCTGTTCCTGCAACTCGACCCGGCACGGGTCGACGTCAACGTCCACCCGGCCAAGACCGAGGTGCGCTTTCGCGACAGCCAAGCCGTGCACCGCTTCGTCTTCCATGCCCTGGAGCGGGCGCTGGGTCGGCAGGAGTCGGCGGCCAGCGATCCAGCGCGTAGCCCGGATGCAGCGGCGCGGAATCCGGGTACACCCGCCCCGGATTTCATCCGGGCTACCACCGCCTCGCCCAGTCCCGCGCCGCGCCAGGAAAATCTCGGGCTCGCCGTGGCCGAGCCCACGGCCTATTACCGGATGGTGGCCGAGGCGCTGGCACCCCCCCCCTCTCCTCAATCCTCTGATGAAGCCCCTACCCTGCGGTATCCCGCGAAGGGAGAGGAAGAAACCAGTGCGCCGCCGCTCGGCTACGCCCTGGCCCAACTCGCCGGCATCTACGTCCTGGCCGAGAACGCCCAGGGCCTGGTGGTGGTCGACATGCACGCCGCGCATGAGCGCATCTTGTATGAACGCTTGAAGGCTGCGCTCGGCACGCGCCAGGTCGCCATGCAGCCCTTGCTGGTGCCGGTGGTGTTCGCCGCCACCGCCAAGGAGATGGCCGCGGCCGAGGCGCATCACGATGCGCTGTTGGAGCTGGGCCTGGAGCTGTCTGCCGTCTCGCCCACCCACCTTGCGCTGCGCGCGCTGCCGGCCATGTTGAAAGACGCCGATGCCGAAACCCTGGCGCGCGAGATATTGCAGGAGATCGCCGAGTTCGGCGCCAGCCAGGCCATCGCGGCCCGGCGCAACGAATTGCTGGCTACCCTGGCCTGCCACGGCGCGGTGCGCGCCAACCGCAAGCTCAGCCTGCCCGAGATGAACGCGCTGCTGCGCGACATGGAGCACACCCTGCGCGCCGACCAGTGCAACCACGGTCGGCCCACCTGGTTTCAATTGAGCGTGAACGATCTGGATAAGATGTTCATGCGCGGCAAGTAAGAGAGGTTCGAAATGAGCAAAGGCAAACCCATCGACATCCCCATCCGCATCGCCCCGGCCGACACGGCCATCCCCGGCGAAGAAGAGGCCAGCAGTTGTGCCTCGGGCGAGCCCTATGCCCTGATGGTGCTGGGCGACTCCATGCTGCCCGAATTCGAGGAAGGCGAGATCATCGTGGTCGAGCCGGAAGGCCTGGCCAAGGACGGCTCCTATGTCGTGGCCTGGGCCAACGAGGAATACATCTTCCGGCAACTGGTGCAGCACGCCGAGGGCTGGATGCTCAAGCCCTTGAACCCGCTCTATCCCAACATCCCGATCGACAACCCGAAGCAGGCGGTGAAGGGCGTGGTGATCATGAAGAAGAAGCCGGGCAAGCGGAAAGAACAAAAATCTTACGTCTAACCTTCAAAAGATAAGGGGCTGCGCGTTATTGCGTAGCCCCGCTTGATTGGCAAAGCTATTGTTGTCATCGCCGCAAAGGTAAAAAAACAAGGCCTCGTAAGCTTATATTCAATCGGACAAATTGTTAGGCCGACAGCTGCAGTGGCAATGCCGGGAGACGTCGGCCTACTGGGTCTCTCGGTGGGTTATTTACATTTTTTTTCTGTATAACTTACTGCCGTGGAGCACATCCATCCTGGCATCCAATCCTTCCACCAGGGAGGACAATTCTTTGTCTCCTTCCGATCTCCTCCCGAAGTTTGACGCGAACAACAGTCACTCGCGTCATTGACGGTCGTGCCACTCGGTTTGCATGGTACGCACTCGTCACCGCATAGCGTTTCGGGCTGCTGACACCAAAAACACCACCATGGCGGTTCTGTGCCTGACGTTGAACATACGGTTTTACAGGTACTGCCAGCGGGGCAAGGCGTTCCTGTTCCATCCCTGTTGCAGCTTTGCGCCATGGTGGGCGTGGCATAAAGACTGGCAAGTGTTATGAAGCAAGCCAGCAGCCAAAAACCAACCGTGTTCATAGAATGAGCGAAATGTGAGTTCATTGCAGTTCCTTTCGAAGTGGCGGGCAGGTCTTGCAATAACGCGTTTGACGGCCATCACCGCTTCGGCGTCAGACTCGCGAACATGGTCGAGAACTTGTTCACCACATACGGCGCGAACAGCGTGAGACCGGCGAGCAGGTAGTCGACGACGTTGTCGATGGACTGCGGCATGTTGCCGGTGACGGCGAATTCGTACAGCGCGAAGGTGCCGAAGCCGAGGAACATCATGATGATGACGATCATGCCCATCAGCGCGACGACCCGGCTGGTGCTGGCGCGCATCTCGGTGATCGTCAGCGGTTGCTGGTTGGCGTCGAGCATGGGCTTCTGTGCGCCATTCACCGTTTCAACGGCGGTGACCTCGACCTCCTCCGACAGGGCGTCGCTCAACGACCATTTCGAATTGACCAACGCGGCGCGAATCAGGATCAGCGCAATCAGCGAGCCGGCCAGCACGACGGTGACGACGGTATAGACGAAGCCCGATTTCGGCGCCTGCCAAGCGGGTTCCGCTTTTGCAGTGCCGTCCTTGCCGGCTGTCTGCGCATTGGCGGTTGGCGTCGAGGCCACTTGTGCGGCAGTGGGCGGCGTCGATGGCGCGGCTGCGCCGGGGCTTGGCATCGGATCGGCCGACCAGGCCGGGGCTGCGCATACCAGCGGCAGGCAGAGGGTGAGGGCAAACCGGATTTGACGGAAAAAAAGATGGGCTGAGCGCATGTCATGTCTCCCTGTTGATGTGTGAGCTTGCAATCCGCGCCATGGGCGCGAGTCCGCGGGCTTTCTGTCGTGCCCTGATTTCTTGTGGACGTAAAGCTAGTCCAAGTGCGCTTGCGGTGCAAGCCTAAGAAAATAGGCCCAGGCAACGGGCGCCGTGGCGAGCCGGTTATCATTGCGCCATCTTTCGATCGATGCCAGCCTGACACGATGCCCACAGCCCCCGCCCTGCCGCCCGCCGTCTGCCTGATGGGCCCCACCGCCTGCGGCAAGACCGATCTGGCGGTGCATCTGGTCGAACGCTTGCCGTGCGAGATCGTCAGCGTCGATTCGGCCCAGGTCTATCGCGGCATGGATATCGGCACGGCCAAGCCGGATGCCGCCACCTTGCAGCGCGCGCCGCATCGGCTGATCGACGTCATCGAGCCGACCGAAAGCTATTCCGCCGCGCAGTTCCGCACCGATGCCTTGCGCGAGATGGCCGAGATAACGGCGCGCGGCCGGATTCCGCTGCTGGTCGGCGGCACCATGCTCTATTTCAAGGCGTTGAAAGAGGGGTTGGATGGCCTGCCCGAGGCCGACCCGGAGCTGCGGGCCGAGATCGAGGCGCGCGCGACCCAATTGGGCTGGCCGGTGCTGCATGCCGAGTTGGCCCGGCTGGACCCGGCGACGGCGGCCAGGCTCAAACCCAACGACTCGCAGCGCATCGAGCGCGCCTTGGAGGTGTGCACCCTCAGCGGCCAGCCCATGAGCACTTTGTTCGCCGGGCAGAAGGCCGAGCCGCCGCCGTATCGGCTGATCGAGATCGCATTGATCCCATCCGACCGTGCCGCGCTGCATGCCCGGATCAACGCGCGATTCAAGGCCATGCTCGAGGCCGGCCTGGTCGACGAGCTGCGCCACTTGCGCGAGCGGTATGCCTTGACGGCGGACTTGCCTGCGATGCGTTGTGTCGGTTACCGCCAGGCCTGGCAGTTCATCGAAGGCGAGATCGATGCGACTGGGTTGTATGAGACCGGCGCCGCGGCGACGCGGCAACTGGCCAAGCGGCAGTTGACCTGGCTGCGCTCGTGGCAGGGGGCGGAGGCATTCGATTGTCTGCGGCCGGACCTGGCCGAGGCGGTGCTGCGCTACCTCGAAAGGCGATTGGCCGAGTAAAGACTTACCGTCATTCCCGCGAAGGCGGGAATCTAGGGTTTCTTTACGGCAGGTGGATTCCCGCTTCCGCGGGAATGACGACACAGTTTCGTAGGTCGGCAATACCTTGCCGACAAGGTGTTGGCCGGGCGGTCAGACGTCGGCAAAGTATTGCCGACCTACCAAACCTGGCCGAGCGAGACTGGATCGCCGCGCCCTCTGCGAGGGCTCGCGATGACTATGTGCTGGTCATTGCGAGTGCCCGAAGGGCCGTGGCAATCCATGAAGACGGGTTCAGCCGTCCTGCAACTTCGTCACCTGCGCCCCGACGCCGCCCTGGGCCAGGGTGACCTCGATCTCGCTGCCCACTTGCAACGCCTTGCTGTCGCGCACGATGCGGCCTTTCTGGTCGCGCACGATGCTGTAGCCGCGTTCGAGCACGGCCTGCGGGTTCAGGTGATGGAGGTGGCTGCCCAGGGCATCGAGCCGGGCGGCCAAGGTGGCGAGCCGGTTGGCCTGGGTGCGCTGCTGGCGTTGCTGCAAATAGGCCAGGCGCTGGCGCAGGCCGCCCAGGTCGGGGCGCAGGCCGTGCAGCCGGGCCGCCAGCCGTTCATTGTGCCGGTGGCCCTGCTGCAAGCGGCCGGCCAGGGCATGGTGCAGGCGGCGGCCGAGGTGGTCGAGGTGGCGGCGCTGCTGGTCCAGTTGCGCGGCGGGGTGGCTCAGCCGTCGGGCCAGGCCGTCGACGCGCTGGGTTCGGCCGCGCCGTCCTGC
>JAJZTV010000043.1 GCA_021847385.1 Pseudomonadota bacterium
CTGCGGCGGCCGAGGCCAACGTGAACATGCTGGCGGAATACGACTTCAAGAACCCGCAGGCGATCATGCGCCTGGTCAAGAACGGCGTGAAGCTGCATGCCTACCCGAAGGACGTGATGAACGCCGCGTACAAGGCCACCTTCGAACTCTACGAGGAAGAGGCCAAGACCAACCCGAGCTTCGCCAAGATCTACACGGAGTGGAAGAAATTCCGCGCCGCGGAGAACCAGTGGTTCAAGATCGCCGAGGCGAATTACGAAAACTTCATCTTCAGCCAGAAGTAAGCCGTGATCGGCATCCGGGGCGTCGCACTGTTTGGCCTGCTTCTGCTCGCGGCTTGCGAGCAGAAGCAGGCGCCCTTGCCACAGGTGTCGGCCCCGGCCGCCCCCACGGCAAGCGCGCCGGCTTCGGCCAAACCTGCCGCCACCGCCTCAAGCTCGGCGACCGCATCGGCGGCCGACATCTCGGCTGGCCGTGCAAAATACGGCACGATGTGTGCCGGCTGCCACGGCCCCAAGGCCGAAGGCATCTCGCATTACCCCCGGCTGGCCGGACAGGGTGCCGCCGTCATCGAAACCAAACTTGCGGTGTTTCGCAGCGGGCGGAAGATCGGCCCGTTGAGCGACAGCATGATCCCGATCGCGCGCATGCTGACCGAGACCGAGGTCAAGCAGGTCGCCGCCTATCTAGGCTCGCTCTAGCCGCCGTCCTGCATCCCGGCCCGATCGGGCCGGCCTTCTTTCAACGAATACCGAGCAGTTCGACCTCGAACACCAAGGTCGCATTCGGCGGAATCACGCCACCGGCGCCATATTCGCCATAGCCCAGATGCGGCGGAATAGTCAGCTTGCGCTTGCCGCCGACCCGCATACCGGCCACGCCCTCGTCCCAACCCGGGATGACATGACCCCGGCCCAACGGAAACTCGAACGGATCGTTGCGATCGACGCTGGAATCGAACTTGCTGCCATCGGTCAGCCAACCGGTGTAATGCACCGACACGAACTGGCCGGCCTCGGCAACCGCGCCTTCACCCACGGCCAGTTCCTCGATGACAAGACCGCTGCTACTGGTATTACTCGACATTGTGATTCTCCTGGAAATGAAAAAGGCCCTCCTCTCGGAGGGCCCGCAAACGAAAGGTGGGCAGAGTTTACTTCAGCACGACCAAGACGACACGCCGGTTCTGTTTACGGCCCGGCTCCGTCATATTGCTGGCGACCGGACGGCTCTCGCCGTAGGAAATCACGTTCATCCGATGCAAGGGCAGCCCACCCTTGGTGTGCAGGTATTGGTAGACCGCCATCGCCCGGTGCTCACCCAGTTTCTGATTTACCGGCTCCTCACCGCGGCTGTCGGTATGGCCCTGAATCTCGACGTAAGCGCCCTTATTTTCAGACTTCAATTTGGCGGCAAACGAATCCAGCGCGGCCTTGGTCTCCTTGCTCAGCTTGGCCGAACCGGGGCCGAACTTGAAGTGATCGTCGCTCAGTACCACCTCATACAACATCTTGCCCTCGGCCAACTTGCCGGCGGCAGTGGCGCGGTCCAAGGCCTCTTGCGCGGTGCGCGAGATTGTCGCCACGTCTCCCTCCAGCTTGGTCAGCTGGTCGGTGTGCATCTTCAGCGACACATCCATCAAACCAAGTTGTGCATCCAAGCGCTTGATGCCGGCCTTGGCATTGTTGTCGACGGTATCGAGCCGCCGGTCCACCTCGGTCACCTTGTCGTCGACATAAGCCTTGGTGGCGCAGCCGGCCTGCAGCACAGCCAGGCCCAACAGCAAAACCATCCAGAAAAATCGTTTCATCGCAGCCTCCATGAGGGCACTTGCCCTAGTTTGCGACGATAGATTCGCAAAAAACTTTAATTTGCGTCCACAACAACATGAAATTTATGGAAATTTATTTCACTGGGTGTTGTATCCACCATCAAGTCCCTCCAATTGGATCTCGACCGGGGCATCGCTGTTGACGGCCTTGTCCTCCAACACCAGCCCCGGGAAAGCGAGCACGATGACGACCATGATGATCTGCACAATAACGAAGGGAATCGCGCCCCAATAGATCTGCGAGGTCTTCACCTCTTTCGGCGCGACGCTGCGCAAATAGAACAAGGCGAAGCCGAACGGCGGGTGCATAAACGAGGTCTGCATATTGATGCCGAGCAGGATGCCGAACCAGATCAGGTCGATGCCCAGCTTCTGCGCAACCGGCGCCAGCAAGGGCACGATGATGAAGGCGATCTCGAAGAAATCCAGGAAGAAGGCCAACAGGAAGACCAGGATGTTCACCACGATCAGGAAGCCCACCTCGCCGCCCGGCAGCGCGGTGAGCAGCCCCTCCACCCAGAGATCGCCATCGACGCCGCGGAACACCAGCGAAAACACGGTCGAGCCGATCAGGATGAAGACCACGAAGCTGGTGAGCTTGGCCGTGCTGTCCATCGCCTGCTTGAGCAAATCGACCGTCAGGCGCCGCTTGGCCACGGCCAGGATCAAGGCACCGGCGGCGCCCATCGCGCCGCCCTCGGTCGGCGTCGCGATGCCCAGGAAGATCGTGCCCAGCACCAGGAAGATCAACACCAGCGGCGGCACCAGGGAGACCATCGCCTTACGCAGCAAGGCCATGCCGTGCAGCGTGCGCGCATCGAGCGGCAAGGCCGGCGCGGCCTCCGGTTTGACCATGGTCACGACGAAGACATAACTCACATAGAGCACAGCCAGCACCAGGCTGGGCAGCATCGCGCCCTTGTACATGTCGCCGACCGAGGTGCCCAATTGGTCGGCCAATACGATCAGCACCAGCGAGGGGGGAATGATCTGCGCCAAGGTGCCGGAAGCGGCGATCACGCCGGACGCCAAGCGGGTGTCGTAGCCGTAGCGCAGCATGATCGGCAACGAGATCAAGCCCATCGCGATCACCGACGCGGCCACCACGCCGGTGGTCGCGGCCAGCAGGGCGCCGACGAAGATCACCGAGTAGGCCAGGCCGCCGCGCACCGGGCCGAACAACTGGCCCAGGGTATCGAGCAGTTCCTCGGCCATGCCGCTGCGTTCCAGGATCAAGCCCATGAAGGTAAAGAAGGGAATCGCCAACAACACCGAGTTCGACATGATGCCGAATACGCGGTCGGGCAAGGCCTGCATCAAGGAAAACTCGAAGAAGCCCTGATTGATGCCGATGAGCATGAACAGCAGGCCGTTGGCGGCCAGCGAGAAGGCCACCGGGTAGCCCAACAACAGAAAGCCGACCAAGCCCAGGAACATCAACGGCGCCATGATTTCGAAGCCCATCACACCACCTCCTCTGCGCGCTCTTCGGCCAGCGGGCCGCAACCGGCCAGAAAGGCGATGCGCTTGATGATCTCGGACACCCCTTGCAGGGCCAGCAAACCGAAACCGACCGGGATCATCAGCTTCGCCGGCCAGCGCAGCAGGCCGCCGGCGTCGGGCGAACCCTCGCCGATCGCGTAGGAGTCGGCAAAGCCGGTCCACGACAGCCACATGATCAACAGCGTCACCGGCAGCAGGAACAGGAGCCCACCGATCAAGTCGATCACCGCTTGCGCCCTCGGCGACAAGCGGCCGTAGATCACGTCGATGCGGACATGGCCGTTGTGCTTGAGCGTATAACCCGCGCCAAGCAGGAAGATGCCGGCGAACAGATACCACTGAATCTCCAGCCAGGCATTGGAACTCTCGCCGAAGCCGTAGCGAACTACCGCATTGCCGGCCGAGACCAGCGCAACGACCAGCACCAGCCAATAGGCGAAGCGCCCGACACGCTCGTTCAACGCGTCGATCAGGCGCGAGAGCAGCAACAAACCATTCATCGTCTTTCTCCTACTTAATCTCAGTCGCCCGCCACCGTCATATTGCCGATCAAGATCGAGCCGACCTGACGGGAACCGCGCGTTTCGACATCGCTACCGATCGCCACGATACCCTTGAACATATCCTTGAGATTGCCCGCCACAGTGATCTCTTCCACCGGATAAGCGATCTCGCCGTTCTCCACCCAAAAGCCGGCCGCCCCGCGCGAATAATCGCCGGTCACCATATTGAGGCCATGGCCCAGCAACTCGGTCACCAACAAACCGGTACCGAGTTTTTTCAACAAACCCTCGAAGTCTTCACCGGTCGAAGGCACGATCAAATTGTGGTTGCCGCCGGCATTGCCGGTGCTCTTCATCCCAAGCTTGCGCGCGCTATAGCTCGACAGAAAATAACCTTGCACCACCCCGTCCTTCACCACGTCGCGGTCGCGGGTCGCCACGCCTTCGCCGTCGAACGGCGCGCTGGCCAGGCCCTTCGCGATAAACGGCCGCTCCTGGATCTGCACGAAGGCGGGAAAGACCTGCTGCCCCAGGCTGTCGAGCAAAAAGCTGGACTTGCGATAGAGATGGCCGCCGGAGACGGCCGAGACATAGCTGGCGATCAAGCCGGTCGCGATCGGTGCCTCGAACAGCACCGGGCACTGCCGGGTACCGAGCTTGCGCCCGTTCAGCCGGCGCACCGTGCGTTCGCCGGCGCGGCGGCCCACCGCTGCGGCCGCATCCAGGTCGGCCGCGGCCCGGGCCGTGGTGTACCAGTAATCCCGTTGCATGGCACCGTCCTGCTCGGCGATCACCACGCAGGACACGCTCTGCCGACTGGTCGGATAACCGCCGACGAAACCGAGCGAATTGGCATAGACGAATTGCGCGGCCTGGGTGCTGACGCTGGCCCCTTCGGAATTGGTGATGCATTTGTCGACCGCAAAGGCCGCCGCTTCGCTGGCGCGGGCGATTTCCACCGCCTCGTCGACGCTGACATCCCAAGGATGGAACAGGTCGAGTTCCGGCGCGTGCTTGGCCAGCAAGTCGGCATCGGCCAGGCCGGCACAATCGTCCTCGGCGGTATAGCGGGCAATGGCCAGGGCCTTGTCCACCGTACGGGCCAGGGCGTCACGGGAGAAGTCGGAGGTCGAGGCATGGCCTCGGCACTGGCCGAGGTAGACGGTGACGCCGATGCCCTTGTCCTTGTTGTACTCGACCGTTTCGACCTCGCCCTTGCGCACCGACACGGATTGGCCCATGCCTTCGGAGACCTCGGTCTCGGCCGCGGTCGCGCCGGCCGCCTTGGCCAGGTCCAGCACCTGGCCGGCCAGAGCGCGCAGGGTGTCGGGGGAATAACTGAAACGGGATGTCGTCACGGTTCGCCTAAGGCCTGAACAAAGCCGCTATGATACCAACCTTAAGCCAGCCAGCCCGAAGCGATGGAAGCCGAATCCGAAGAATTTGAACCGTCCCGCCCCAGCAAATCGCAGAAAAAGCGGGAAATGCACGCCCTGCAAGACCTTGGCGAAGAACTGGTCGAGCTGTCGCAGGACCGCCTGGACAAGCTCGACCTGCCCGATGCCCTCTACGACGCGGTCATGGATGCCCGCCGCTTTAGCAAGCACGAGGCCCGGCGCCGGCAGATGCAGTTCATCGGCAAGGTCATGCGCGACATCGACACCGAACCCATCGCCGAACAACTGGCCGAGATCAAAGGCGAGTCGGCCACGGCCAAGGCCCAGTTCCACGCCCTGGAACGCTGGCGCGACCGGCTGCTGGCCGACGACGCCGCGCTGACCGAATGGTTGGCCGAGCACCCCAGCGACGACATCCAGCAACTGCGCAATCTGATCCGCAATGCCCGCAAGGAAGCGGCCGAAGGCAAGCCGCCCAAGTCGAGCCGGGCGCTATTCCGTCAACTCCGCGAACAAATGGCATAAAAATACTACAATTGTCTGTGACCCGTTTTTCCGGACGGGTGGTCTAGACCTCGAACAACACCAATCTGCCAGCGGAGGCAGTCATGACCCAAGGGCGTATTCGACCATCGCTCGCCGAACCACTGCATAACGGCTACACCCTGTTGCTACTCGGCCTCACCGCGGTCTTCGTCCTTATCTGGCAGGCCCCGCCGCACCTCACCTACCAGGGCCTCGCGAGCTATCTGCCGCTGCATACCGCGCTCGAAACCTTTGCTTTGATCATTTCGTTCCTGGTCTTCGGCGTGGTGTGGAATGCCTATACCCGGGAACGTGCGAGCAGCCTCGTCATCCTCGCCTGCATATTCTTCGCGGTCGGTTTCATCGATTTTCTGCACATCCTGTCTTTCAAGGGCATGCCCGCCTTCGTCACGCCGTCCGATCCGGAAAAGGCCATCAACTTCTGGTTGGCAGGGCGCTATCTGGCGGCGGCGGGGCTCTTGGTGGTCGCCCTTCATCCCTGGCACCCGTTGGCGCGGCCCTGGCAGCGCCATATTTGGCTAACTGGCGCACTGGCCGTGGTCGCTCTGGTTGGCTGGCTCGGCCTGTACCACCAGGATGCCCTACCGCACACCTTCATCGAAGGCCGGGGCCTGACCCCGCTCAAGATCGCCGCCGAATACCTGCTCGTGGTCCTGTTCGCCACGGCGGCCATCCTGTTCTACCGCCATATGCGCCGCGGCGCGCCTTACGACGCGGTCAGCCTGTTCAACGCGGCGGTGGTCTCGATCCTGAGCGAGCTGAGTTTCACCCTCTATTCCGACGTCACCGACGTCTTCAATCTGCTCGGCCACGTCTACAAGGTCATCGCCTACGCCTTCATCTACCGCGCGGTATTCGTCGAGAGCGTGCGAGCGCCGTTCCGCCAGGTCCAGGAGGCAGAGCTGCGCTACCGCGCCGTGGTCGAGGACATGCCGGTACTGATCTGCCGCTTTCTGCCCGATGGCACGTTGACCTTCGTCAACGAGGCCTATTGCCGCTACTTCGGCAAGACCCGCGAGGAGCTGGTCGGGCACAACTGGGTGCCGCTGGTGCCGGAAGAAGACCAGGCCTATGTCAGGACCCAATTCGGCATGCTGAGCCGGGGCAAGCCCACAGTCACTTACGAACATCGGGTTATCGCACCCGGCGACGAGCTGCGCTGGCAACGCTGGACCGACCGCGCGGTGTTCGACGGCGAACGCTTGGTCGAATACCAGTCGATCGGCGAGGACATCACCGAGCGCAAGCGGGCCGAGCTCGCGTTGCGCCAAGCGGAGGAGCGCTATCACAGCATCTTCGCCGGCGCGCGCGACGGTATCGTCTTGATCGACGCGGAGACCGGCTTGGTGGCCGACTGCAATCCGGAGTTCGAGCGCGAGAGCGGTCGGCCGCTGGCAGAACTCAAGCAGTTCCACATCTGGGATCTGCGTCCGACCGACAAGCAGGAGGCGGCCCAGCGCAAGTTCAAAGAGGTCCGGCAAGCCGGCCACGGCGGCGCCTCTGACTTGGAATTGCAAAAGCCGGACGGCACCCTCGTGCCGATCGAATTCATCGCCACACGCATCCGCATCGGCGAACGCGATTATCTCCAGAGCATCTGTCGCGACATCACCGAGCGCAGGCTCACCGAACGCGTGCTGGCAACGCAACGCCACGAACTGAACGAGCGGGTCAAGGAACTGCGCGGCCTGTATGCGATCTCGCATCTCACGGAGCACGAGAATCTCTCTCTCGATGAAGTTTTCGGGCGCGCGGTCGACCTATTGCCCGGTGCCTACCAATACCCCGACATCGCCCAGGCCCGTATCGAGTTCGCCGGCCACGACTATGCCTCGCAGGGTTTCAAGGCATGTACCGACTGCCAGACGGCCGACATCGTTGTCGATGGCCAGCCGGCCGGCCGCGTCGAAGTCTGCTACTGCGAATCCCGCCCGGCCTCGTTCGAAGGGCCGTTCCTCAAGGAGGAGCGCGACTTTATCGACGCCGTCGCCTTGCGCCTCGGCGAAACCGTCGCCACACATCGGGCACGTCAGGCCCTGACGGAAAGCGAGGAGAAATTCCGCCGTATCACCGCCACCGCCCAGGACGCGATCATCCTGCTCGATCAGGAAGGCCGGGTCGTATATTGGAACCCAGCGGCTGAGCGCATCTTCGGCTATAGCGCCGACGAGATGCCAGGGTGCGATGCCCACACACTGCTCGCACCAACCCGATACCATGAAGATTTTCACCGCGGCTGGGCGCATTTCATCGCCTCCGGCGAAGGGCCGGCAATCGGTAAGACGCTCGAACTTTCAGGCTTGCACAAGGACGGCCATGAATTCCCGGTTGAGCTGTCGGTCTCCGCGCTGCAGATCGGCGGACAATGGCATGCCGTCGGCATCCTGCGCGACATCACCGAGCGCAAGCATGATGAAGAGGCCATCAGGGCATCGCGCGATTTGCTCCATAGCGTCATCGAAAACATTCCCATCCGCGTCTTCTGGAAGGACAGCGAGTTGCGCTATCTCGGCTGCAATACGCTGTTCGCCCAAGATGCGGGCCTGACGCGCCCGGAAGACTTGCTGGGCAAGGACGACTTCCAACTGGGCTGGCACGATCAAGCCGAGCTGTATCGAGCCGACGACCAAGCGGTGATGGATTCCGATACGCCCAAGCTCGGTTTCGAAGAGCCGCAAACCACGCCCGACGGCCACACCCTTTGGCTGCGCACCTCCAAAGTGCCCTTGCACGATGCCGACGGCAAGGTCTTCGGCGTGCTGGGCGTTTACGACGACATCACCGAACAGCGCCGTGTCGCCGACGCGCTCAAGCGCAGCGAAGCCGGCCTGGTCGAGGCCCAACGCATCGCCCATCTCGGCAGTTGGGAACTGGATTTCACCAACAACCAGCTCACATGGTCGAACGAGATCTACCGCATCTTCGAGATCGACCCCGAGGCGTTCGGCGCGTCCTACGAGGCCTTCCTCGCCGCCATCCACCCGGACGACCGGGCTACGGTCGATCGCGCCTTCACCGAGCACCTGCAGCATCGCGCTCCCTATGACATCGTGCACCGCCTGCTGCTCGGGGACGGCCGGATCAAATATGTGCACGAGCGCTGCGAAACCATTTACAACGGCGACCGCGCAGTGCGCTCGCTTGGCACTGTGCAGGACATTACCGAGCAAAAATTGGCCGATCTCGCCCTGCAGCGGCTCAATCACGCGCTGAGGACGCTGTCCGCCGGCAACGAGGTGCTGGTGCGCGCAGCCGATGAGACCGAGTTGCTGCGCGAGATGTGCCGCGCAATCGTCGAGAACGGCGGCTACCGCATCGCCTGGGTCGGCTATGCCGAACAGGACGACGCGAAGGCGGTCCGCGCCATGGCGCAGTTCGGCGCAGGGGCGGACTATTTGGATAACCTGAACATCACATGGGATGAGAACGATAGCCGCGGCCGCGGCCCCACCGGCACGGCGATACGCACGCGCCGCCCGGCTCTGGCGCGCGACATCCTGGCCGACCCGGCATTTGCGCCATGGCGCGAAGACGCGCTGAAACACGGCTTCGCCGCCTCGATCGCGCTGCCGCTGCTCGAGAACGAGCATTGTCTCGGCACCCTGAACATCTACGCTCCCGAGACCAATGCCTTCGATCAGGCAGAAGTCGCGCTGCTGATGGAGCTCGCCACCGACCTCGCCTATGGCATCGTCAACCTGCGCATCCGTGGGGAACAGACCCAGGCGGGGGCGCGGCTACGCGAGAGCCTGGTCAGCACCATCCGCGCCATCGCCCTCACGGTCGAGATGCGCGATCCCTATACCGCCGGCCATCAAAACAAGGTGGCCGATATCTGCGTAGCCATCGGAAAAGAACTTGGCTGGTCAGAAGATCGCCTCGAAGGCCTGCGCCTGGGTGCCACCATCCACGATATCGGCAAGATCAACGTCCCAGCCGAGATCCTGAACCGGCCAGGCCGACTCAGCGCACCTGAGTTCGAGATCATCAAAAGCCATCCGCAGACCGGCTATGAGATCGTCAAAGACATCGCATTCCCCTGGCCCTTGGCCGAGATGATCCTGCAACACCACGAGCGACTTGACGGTTCGGGCTACCCGCGAGGACTCAAGGCCGACGCGATCATCCCGGAGGCACGCATTTTATGTGTCGCCGATGTGCTCGACGCCATGAGCTCACACCGGCCCTATCGGGCGGGACTCGGCAAAGAGGCCGCCCTGGCCGAACTCGAACGCGGGCGCGGCACATGGTACGATCCGGCCGCCGTCGATGCTTGTCTCAATCTCTTCCGGAATAGCAGGCCACAAACCAGCTGAAGGGAATGCGAATGTTCGCGCGCTTGCGACAAGCGATCATGAATTGCCTGCCCAACCACATAAAACAGGCAACTGAACTGGAGCCCCAGCCGGGCAGGGCAACTCGGCACCTGCGCCTAGCCTTTCTCGCCCCGCTATCCGGAATCTTGCTGCTCCTCTCCGGGATATGGGTTCTGGCGCTGTATTACCACGAAATCGACATGGTCGACATGGAGGCCGATCGGGCGCAGCTATTGATGGCGCGCATGTACCGCGACGATGTTACCCACCATGCCAACACCCTCGAAGCGGTGATGGAGGTTATCCGCCATGACCGCGCACTGCGCACAGCATTCGCCCGGCGAGACCGTGTGACGCTGCTAGAGCATGCCGCGGTGTACTACCCCAATCTGCGGCAACAGTTCGGCATCACCCATTTCTATTTCACTACACCAGACCGGGTCAATCTGCTGCGAGTGCATCAGCCCAAGCGCCATGGCGACCGGATAGATCGCTTCACCACCCTCGAGGCCGTGCGCACCGGCCAAACCGCACGCGGCGTCGAGCTCGGTCCGCTCGGCACCCTCACCCTGCGCGTAGTCATGCCCTGGTACGAACAGGGGCACCTGCTTGGCTATGTCGAACTCGGCATCGAGATCGACCGCATCCTGCAAACCATGCAGAGCTTTACCCATATGCCGCTGTTCGTGCTGATAGCGAAGGATTTCCTCAAGCGCGAAGACTGGGAGTCCGGCATGCGCATGCTCGGCCGCAACCCGGAGTGGGATCGTTTTCCCCATGCCGTGCTAAGCATCCAGGCCTCCGACGCACTGCCGGAAGCGCTGGCACATAGACTAGCGCAAGGTCTGCCGCCGGCATCCAGCCCGGCGCTGACCACGGAGCAGGCGAGCTCGGCGTACCGAGCGGTGTTCTTGCCGCTGCACGATGCAGCCGGTCGGCAGGTGGCCGGCATGGTGGGCCTGGTCGACGTGTCGTCGCACATGGCGGCATCGCGGCGGATCATCTATCTAGGCAGCGCAGCCGGCGTCATCGCCGTCACCCTGCTGTTCATTTTCTTCTATCGCCAGGTCGGCCGGATCGGCCAGCGAATAGAGCACTACGAGCGTTCGCTGTTCGACATCGCCACCCATGATCGACTCACTGGCGCCTGGAACCGGCGCCGGTTCGATGAACTACTGAATCTGGAAATGGAACGTGCGCGGCGCTACGGCCACCCGCTCTCGCTGATTATGTTCGACATCGACCACTTCAAGCGGGTCAACGACAACTTCGGCCACCAGGCTGGCGACGACCTGCTGGCCGCA
>JAJZTV010000044.1 GCA_021847385.1 Pseudomonadota bacterium
GAAAAGCACGCCTCCCATGCCGCCCCCGATCAGAAGAAACCCAGGCCGACCTGGAACAGTTTTTCCACCTTGGGGATCAGGCGTTTGTTCGGCACGAACAGGATGATGTGGTCCCCGGCCTCGATCAAGGTGTCGTGGTGGGCGATCATGACCTCGTCGCCGCGCAGGATCGCGCCGATGCTGACCCCTTCCGGCAGCTCAACCTCCTCGATCCGGCGGCCGACCAGCCTGGAGGCGTTGCGGTCGCCATGCACCACCGCCTCCATCGCCTCCACGGCGCCACGGCGCAGGCTATGCACCGCCGCCAAATCGCCGCGGCGGATATGGGTGAGCAGTGGGCCGATGGTGGCCTGCGCCGGCGACAGCGCGATGTCGATGTCGCCACCTTGCAAGAGATCGACATAGGTCGACCGGTTGATCAAGGCGACGACCTTGCGCGCGCCCATGCGCTTGGCCAACAGGGCGGCCATGATGTTGTCCTCGTCGTCGTTGGTCAGGGCGCAAAACACGTCCATGTCCTCGATGCCTTCCTGCAGCAGCAGTTCCTCATCGGTGGCATCGCCGACCAGCACCAGGCATTGCTTAAGCTGCGCAGCCAAGTTTTCGGCATTCTTCTTGTTGCGGTCGATCAGCTTGACCTCGTAGTCCCGCTCCAGATTGGCCGCCAGGCGGCTGCCGATATTGCCGCCGCCGGCGATCATCACCCGACGCACGCTCTTGTCAGCGCGGCGCATCTCCTTCATCACCGCTCGGATGTTCTCGGTCGCGGCGAGGAAGAAGACCTCGTCGCCATCCTCGATCACGGTGCGGCCCTCGGGTACGAACATGCGGTCGCGTCGGAACACCGCCGCGACGCGGGCATCGAGCTTGGGCAGATGCTTGCGGATATCACGCAATTCATGGCCGACCAACGGACCGCCGAAGTGGGCGCGCATCGCGACCAAGCGGATGCGGCCCTCGGCGAAATCAACCACCTGCAAGGCCTCGGGGTAATCGATCAGGCGGCGTAGATAATCGGTGACCTCTTGCTCGGGACTGATGACGTAATCGACCGCCATGTTCTCCGGCGCGAACAGGGCGGCGTGCTGCATGTAATCGACCGAACGGATGCGTGCGATCTTGGTCGGGATATTGAACAGGGTGGCGGCCAGCTTGCAGGCCAGCATGTTGATCTCGTCGTTCTGGGTCACCGCTACCAGCATGTCGGCATCCTCGGCGCCGGCTTGACGCAATATCGAGGGGTGCGAGGCCGGGCCGCAGACCGTGCGCAGATCGTAACGATCTTGCAGCCAGGCCAGCTTGGCCTCGTCGATATCGACCACGGTGATGTCGTTGGCCTCGGAGACCAAACTAGCAGCCAAGTTGGATCCGACTTGGCCGGCCCCGAGGATGATGATCTTCATGGTTAGCCCGTCCCGAGAGGCTCGACGCGTCGAACTAGGATTCTTTCTTGGTCGGCAACTGAATGCCTAGCTGCTTGAGTTTGCGGTAGAGGTGGGTACGCTCCAGGCCGGAGCGCTCGGCCACCCGGGTCATGTTGCCGCCGCAAGCGGCGAGCAAGGCCTCCAGATAGCCGCGCTCGAAAATCTCCCGGGCATCCTTCAGCGGCAGCTCCAGGTTCAGATCGGCCACGGCCTTTTCTTCCGCCTGATCGTTGCCCATCTGCGCACCGACCTCGGCCAGATCGATCTCTTCGCTCAACGCCGTTATCGCCAAACTACGCACGCGCGCGCGCAATTCGTCGATATTGCCGGGCCAGTTGAATTGGCTCAGTGCCGCCAGCGCGGTCTCGCTGAATCGCCGTGCCGGCAAACCCTGTTCTTCGACCACGCGCTTGAGTTCGGCCTGGGCCAAAGCCGCGATGTCTTCCTTGTGCTCGCGCAGGGGCGGTACCCGGACGGCGGCCTGGGTCAAGGCATTGTAGAGGTCCTTCGAATAGGCACCGTCCAAGGCCTTTTGCGCAAGGTTTTGCGCGGTCGCGCAGACGATGCGGACTTGGAACTCGCCGCGCCGCGACAACAGCAGCAGCAAACCCTTTTGCTGCAGGGGCGTCAGGTCGGCGACCTCGCGCAAGAACAGCAAACCACCCTTGGTTCGGTTCAGCCACTCGATCGGCCGCTCGGCCAGATCGACCATGCTGTCCGGCGCGAACCAAGGCGAATCGGGCACATGCAAATAGCGCGCGCAGGCCTCGGCACCGGCGCCGGACTCGGCCGTGACCAACAAGGGCGCGGAGACGCTGGCCACTTGCTTGAGTCGCTGTGCCAAGCCCTGAATCGCCGGACTGCTGCCCAGACCGTCGAGATTGCAGGCCGGGGCCCGCACCGTCGCACGCGACTTGAGCGCACGCGTAACGGTATCCAGGAGGTGATCGTAGGGGACCGGCTTTTCCAGATAATCAAACGCGCCCATACGGGTGGCTTCAACCGCGGTGTGAATCGTGCCATGGCCGGACATCATCACCACCGGCATCGTGAGCAGGCCCTCGGTGGACCATTCGCGCAGCAAGGTGATGCCGTCCACGTCCGGCATCCAGATGTCGAGCAACACGAGGGCCGGCTCCTTGGCCAAGCGCTCGCTGCGCGCCGCCACGCCGTTCTCCGCCAGACGCACTTCGTAGCCTTCGTCCTCGAGGATTTCGCGCATCAACTCGCGGATACCCGCCTCGTCGTCAACGACCAGAATTTCACTCATCGGCAGCCTCGCCCTCCATAGGCGGTAGTGTAATCGTTATACACGCGCCGTGGGGCTGCGCGTTACGCACCTCGATCGCGCCACCATGCTCGTCCACGATCTTCTTCACGATGGTCAGGCCCAAGCCGGTGCCTTTGGGCTTGGTCGTGGCATAGGGCTCGAACAAGCGGCGGAGCAAGTGCTCCGGGAAACCCGGGCCGTTGTCGCCGATGCGCAATTCGACGCCGCGCAGGCCGCGCCCAGTGGCGATCCGCAGTTGCGGTTCCATCGTTTCAGCCAAGGCCTCTTTCGCATTCTTCACCAAATTGTGCAGCACCTGACGCAGCAAGGTCGGGTCGCCGGCGACCTTGGGCAAACCCTCTTCCAGCGCGATCTGCATCGGCACTTGACCCTCATACAGCACCAAGACCTCCTGCACCAAGGCAT
The DNA here is from genome assembly GCA_021847385.1 of Pseudomonadota bacterium. Classification (GTDB taxonomy): domain Bacteria; phylum Pseudomonadota; class Gammaproteobacteria; order Burkholderiales; family Thiobacillaceae; genus Sulfuritortus. The sequence continues at coordinate 3,121 of JAJZTV010000044.1, forward strand.
TGAGATCGATCCCCTCGATGCGGGCGGCAGGCAGTTTGGCATACTCGGCGAAGGCGTCGACCAAGCCCTTCATCGCACCGACCTGGCCGACGATGGTCTCGGTCGCCCGGGTCAGCATCTGGCGCGACGGCTCATCCAATTTGTCGGCGAGTTTGCGCTGCATCCGCTCGGCCGACAAGCGAATCGGCGTCAAGGGGTTCTTGATCTCGTGCGCCATGCGGCGCGCCACCTCGCCCCAGGCGGCGTCGCGTTGCGCGCGAATCAGCTCGGTGATGTCGTCGAAGGCCAGTACCCGGTCGCTATCGACCTCGCCGGTCAGCGGTGCGCCACGCGCAAGCAGTACGCGCATGCCGTTGCCGCTGTCATATTCCATTTCGCCCTGCCAAAGGCCGCCCTCGGCCTCGATGAAACTGTGCTCCATCTCGCCGGCAACGCCGGCTAGGCCGCTGCCAGGTTCGCCCAGCTCGGCCAGGCGGTGCCCCACCAAATCGACGGCGGCCACACCTAACGCTTGGGCCGCGGCGGCGTTCACGGTGCGCACGACATAATCGGGGCTCAAGGTGATCACGCCGGTGCTCACACTGCCGAGGATGCTTTCCAGATAGGCCTTGGCCTCTTGCAGCATATCCTGATTCTGTTGCGCCTCGGCACGGGCATCGGCCAACTGCCGGGTCATGCGGTTGAACGACTGGGTCAGCATGCCCAGCTCGTCTTGGCTGGCCGAGGCCTGCACTTGGCTGAAGTCGCCGCGCGCCACCGCGCGGGTACCGCGTGCCAGGGCCCGCAGCGGTGCCGCCATGCGTTCGGACAGGATGAAGGCCAGCGAGATCGCCGAGAACAAGGCCAGGGCCAAAGCCAAGGTCAGCGAGAAGCCGTACAGGCGTTTGAGCCCGATGCGCGACAAGGCCAGCTCCTGGTAGCTGCTGTGCGCCGCCTCGACTTCGCGCGCATCGCGCACGAGTTGCGAGGGGATCGGCTGTGCCAAATACAGTACCCGTATGCTCTCGTCCAAGCTCAGCAAATTGACCGGCACCGCCGCGCGCACGACCAAGCCCTGGCCATCGGCGGTCGGCTCGACGCGCGACCAGGGCTGTTGCAAGCGCACTTGCCAGATGGCCGTGCTGCTCGGTGGCACGGGTGCCAGCCCGCCTTTATCGGCCGACGCAAAACCGAGCAGATGGCCTTCCAGGTCGTATAGCCCCGCCTCCTGCACGACCATCGTTTCGCGCAGATCGTTCAGACGCAAGGTTTGTAGTGTTGGTGGCATCTCGGCCAGCTGGTTCGCCATGCCCTCGGCTTTTTTCACCAGATCGCGGCGCACGTGCTCCAAGGCCGATTGGCCCAGACTCAGGCCGCCTTGCAAAGCGCGCTCCATGCGCACGTCGAACCACGATTCGATCGAACGGGTGAGGAACTGCACCGACACCGCGTAGACGATGGCGCCCGGTAGCAGCGCCATCAACACGAAGACCAGCAATAGGCGCGCGGTGAGGCGGGCGCCGAATACCCCGGCCCGGATGCGGCGCAGCAGGACATAGGCTTGATAGCCGATCAGGCCGACCAGGGATAGCGCGACGACGCCGGTCAGGGCCAGCAGCAGGGTGAAGTACTCGGCGAGAAAGGCGGTGTTGTCGGCCGCCATGGACAGCAGCGCAATCAGCACCGCGCCGGCCACCAAGCTCAGGGTGACGAGCGCGATCATGTCAGAATTTTACGAGCCAACGAATCCAGTCGGAATCCATCTGCCAGCGGTCGGAAGCGAAGGCGCTGACCTGCAAAGGCTTGGGCAGTTGCGACGGGTCGATGCGCATCCGCACCGCCGCCCGGTAAGTGACCTTTTTCTTAACCTGCTGGCGCTCGACCACGGCCCAGTCGTTCAGGCTGCCGACCGCGGCCAAGGCCTCGGCCAGGCTGTCGTAATTGGCCAGGCGGCCGGCGGTATTGAGCACAAAGCTGCGCAGCAGCGCGTTATAACTCAGCTTCAGGGTGCGCGTCGTATCCGCGATGCCCTCGGCCAGCCAATAGTCGCGTGGCCGCTCCATCTCGAATTCCTGGATGAAGGTGATGGTCACGCCGCGCTTGAGCGCTTCATCCAATTTGTCGTTGAGTTGCACCTCGAAACCGCCACTCAGCACGTAATGCTCTTCGCGCGGCAACAATTCGAAGTGCTTGGCCAGGATGCCTTCCGCCCGGCCAGGCATAGCCACCGCCGCCAGGGCCAGCCCCAGCACGGCAACAAGAAACTTACGCCTTGACCAAGCGAGCATAGAAAAATCCGTCATGCAGAGAATTGGGCAGCCATTGTCCGTCGATCGCTTCGGGCAAGCTCAACGGCTCGAGTCGGGCATCGGCGTGCCGGGCCAGAAAGGCCTGCACCCGCGCCTCGTTTTCCTGTCGGAAGACGCTACACGTGGCATAGAGCAATTTACCACCGGCTTTCAGGGTAGACCATAAAGCCTCCAGCAATCGGTCCTGCTCTTTTGTCAGGCTTTCAACATCGGAGACACGCTTGAGCCATTTGCCATCGGGATGCCGACGGACCACACCGGAGGCGGAGCAGGGGGCATCGAGCAGGATGCGGTCGAACGGCCGGCCGTCCCACCAAGCTTGAGGATTGCCGGCATCGGCGGCGGCCAGCTCGGCCTTTAGGTCCAGCCGCTCCAGGTTCTGCCGCACCCGGTCGAGCCGGGCCGGATCGCTGTCCAGGGCCAGCAGATCGAGATCGTGCCGTTCCAGCAGGTGGGCGGTCTTGCCACCGGGCGCAGCGCAGGCATCCAGCACCCGCATGCCGTCGGCGCAGTCGAGTAAGGCGGCGGCCGCCTGCGCGCCGACATCCTGGACCGAGACCCAGCCCGAGGCCCAGCCGGGCAGCTCCGCCACCGGCCGCGGCTTCGATAGGGTGAGCGCCCACTCACCTGTCACCGCGGCCTCGATCCCGGCCTCATGCAGCGCCGCCCGATAGGCCGGCAAACTTGTGCGGCGGCCGTTCACGCGCAGGCTCATCGGCGGGTGTTGCATGGCCGACTCCAGCACGGCCTGCCATCGGTCGGGCCAATCGGCCTGAAGGCGAGCGATCCACCAAGCGGGAAAGTTCCAGCGCGCCCCGGGGTCTTGTGCGGCCAGACTCGCCAACGCGTCCTGGCGCCGCAGAAAATTGCGCAACACGGCATTGGCCAACCCGCGCGCCTTGGGTTGGCGCGCGGCGACGTTGGCCACGGTCTCGTTGACTACGGCATAGGCCGGCGCGCTGGTCTGGGCCAGTTCATACAGGCCGATCAGCAACAAACCGCGCAAGCCTGGATCGCTCAACGGCCGGCTCAACAGCTGGTCGAGGCAAAACCCCAGTTGTCCATAATGGCGCAAGGTGCCATAGGCCAAGTCTTGCGCCGCGGCCATGGCCCGTGGGTCGAGCCGGCCTTTACGTAAGGCCGCCAAGGCCGCGGTCAGGCTGCGGCCTTCAAGCAGCACCGCCGACACAAGGTCGGCGGCAAGGGCGCGGGCATTCGGTTTGGACAAGATGTCGCGCTCAGACGCTGCGGCGCGCGAGCGCGAGCAAGCGCTGGATGCGCTCCTCGGTAGCGGGGTGGGTGCGGAATAGGCCGGTCAGGCCTTCGCCCCCGGCGAGCGGATTGATGATCATCATCTGCGCGGTCTCCGGATGCAGCTCGGCGGCATCCATGGGCAGACCGCGGGCATAGGCCTCGATCTTGTGCAAGGCCGAGGCCAGGGCCTCCGGGTCGCCGGAAATCTGCGCACCGCCGCGGTCGGCCCCGAACTCGCGCGCGCGCGAAATCGCCATCTGGATCAGCATCGCCGCCAAGGGCGCCAGGATCATGACGACGACCTGCACCACCGGGTGCACCCCACGCGCATTGTTGTTGCCGCCACCAAAGAGGAAACCGAATTGCGCGAGCGAGGAGATCGCGCCGGCCACGGTCGCGGAGAGGGTCGAGATCAGCGTGTCGCGGTTGCGCACATGGGCCAGCTCGTGCGCCATCACGCCGCGCAATTCGCGCTCGCTCAGCAGGCGCATGATGCCCGTGGTCGCCGCCACCGCCGCGTTCTCCGGATTGCGGCCCGTGGCAAAGGCGTTGGGTTGCGGCTCGTCGATGACATAGACCCGCGGCATGGGCAGACCGGCGCGGCGGGCGAGATCTTGCACCATGGCATAGAACTCGGGCGCCTCGTGTGGGCCGACCTCCTGCGCGTTATACAGGCGCAGCACCATCTTGTCGGAATTCCAATAAGCCCACAGATTCATCGCGCCGCCGATCAGCAGCGCAAGCACCATGCCCTGGGCACCACCCATGGCCATGCCGACCGCGCCGAACAGCGCAACGATGGCCGCCATCAGGATCGTGGTCTTAAGCCAGTTGTTCAACATCGTTAATGCGTCCTCTATCAAACCAAGCGACGATTAGATGCCGCCGTCGATGAAAAATTCAAGCTTCGTCCAGGCGCCGCGCGGCGTGAAGCTACGCCCCCCTGGGCTGCCGGAGGCTAGCGGTTGCATCGGAGGGCGGGGCCGAGGATGCACGAGCTTATTCAAATTTCTGGCCGGCATGGAGTGGATTGCCCGCCAGAAAGGCGGCCAGCGGCAGGCGCTTACCGCCGGCCTTCTGCAACTCCAGCAAGTCCAGCGCGCCGTCAGCGCAGGCGACGCACAGGCGATCGCGGCCCAGCGCGACGATCTCGCCCGGCTGGCCGCGGGCGTCGGCAAGGTGCGCACGCCAGACCTTGACCGCTTCGCCGCCGAGCTGGGCATACGCCCCTGGCACCGGATTGAAGGCGCGGACCTGGCGATCGATCTCTGCGGCCGACCGGCGCCAATCGATCGCCGCGTCGGCTTTGCCGATCTTTTTCGCATAGGTCGCCTGCGCCTCGTCCTGGGCCTCGGCGCTCACCGCGCCGGTTTGCAGGCGCGGCAGCAGCGCGACGATCTCGCGGGCGCCCAGCTCGGCCAGCTTGTCATGCAAGCTGCCCGCGGTGTCGTCGGCCAGAATCGGCAGCGCCGCACGGCTCAGCATCGCGCCGGTATCGAGCCCGGCATCCATCTGCATCAAGGTGATACCGGTTTCCCTGTCGCCGGCCTCGATCGCGCGCTGGATCGGCGCCGCACCGCGCCAGCGCGGCAGCAGCGAGGCGTGGATGTTGACGCAACCCAGGCGCGGGATATCGAGCACGCCTTGCGGCAGGATGAGGCCATAGGCCGCGACGATCATCAGATCGGCCTGGGCCGCGACGATCGGGGCCCAGGATTCGGAGTCTTTCAACCGCTCCGGTTGCTCAATATGCAGGCCTTGCTCCAAGGCCAAGGCCTTGACCGGGCTGGCCTTGAGCTTCATGCCGCGCCCGGCCGGGCGATCCGGCTGGGTCAACACCAGCGGGATGTCGTGGCCGGCGGCGATCAAGGCCGCCAGGGCCTGGGCGGCGAATTCGGGGGTACCGGCGAAGATGAGGCGCATATCTGCGTGAGGCGTAAGGAGTAAGGCGTGAGCTGCGAATTGTACTTCGCCTCGCGCCGCAGCCCGCACGCGGATCACATCGCTTCGCGCGCGCGCTTGGCCAGTTTTTGCTTGATCCGATCCTGTTTCAAGCGCGACAGGTATTCGACAAAGACCTTGCCCTTGAGATGATCGATCTCGTGCTGGATGCAGATCGCGAGCAAGCCGTCCGCCTCCAGTTCGAACGACTCGCCACTCAAGTTCAACGCGCGGACCTTGATCCGTTCGGCCCGGGTCACCTCTTCGAAGATGCCCGGCACCGACAGGCAGCCCTCTTCATACACCGTCTCGCCGTCGGCCTCGACGATCTGCGGGTTGATGAAGGTCATCAATTGATCCTTGTTCTCGCTGACGTCGACCAGCAACAGCTGGATATGGTGATCGACCTGGGTGGCGGCCAAGCCGATGCCCGGCGCGGCATACATGGTTTCGGCCATGTCCGCCGCCAGTTTGCGGATATGATCGTCGACCTTGTCCACCGGCTTGGCCACGATGTGCAGGCGCGGGTCGGGGTAGTGCAGTATTTTCAACAAAGCCATATGCTTGGATAAATGCGGCAAGGGCAATCTTGCCTCTTCGATATCGAGTTGGCGTTAGTATAACGAACAAGAATCGGCTCTCCGATGGGGAAAACCATGCGTCTAGCACTATTCACCGTTCTCGTTGCCGCGGCCTTCGCCGCCGTGGCCGACGAGGTCCGGCTTCAGGACAATGTGCCCGACCGCTATACGGTGGCGAAGGGCGACACGCTATGGGACATCGCCGCCCGCTTCCTGAAAGACCCGTGGCAATGGCCCGAGGTATGGCGGCTGAACCGCGAGCAGATCCACAACCCGCACCTGATTTACCCGGGCGACGCGGTGGTGCTGGTACGCGGCGAGCCGCCGCAATTGATGCTCGAACGCGATGCCTTGGAGACCGTGAAGCTGTCGCCGCAAGCGCGGGCCGAACCGATCGAAGAAAAGGCAGCCGCCATCCCCAGCATCCCCTATGAGGCCATCGCCTCCTTGCTGAACGAGGGCGGCCTGGTCAACGACCAGGAACTGGCCAGCGCACCGCGCATCCTCGGCTCCAGCGAAGGGCGGGTGCTGTTCGGCGCCGGTGACCGGGTCTATGCCACCGCCAGCAATACCAGCGTGCGGCGCTGGGAGATCGTTCGCCCGGGGCCCGCGGTGACCGACCCCGACACGGGCGAGAATCTGGGTAATTTGCTGGTCCATATCGGCCTGATGCACATGCTCCAGCCGGGCGAACCGGCCTTGTTCGAGATCGACCAGACGCATCAAGAGGTGCTCGAACGCGACCGCCTCTACCCCTATTTCGGCGACGGCCAGATGGCCTTCGCGCCGCATGCGCCGGATAAGCCGATCCAGGCCAAGGTGGCCGCGACGCTGAATGCGGCCAAGTTGACCGGCACCTATAGCAGCGTGGTGCTGAACAAGGGGTTCAAAGACGGCCTAGAGGTCGGTCATGTCCTTGGCATCTATCGCGCCGCGCCCTCGCTGGCCGACCCGCGCTGCCTGCGCGCGGAAAAGCTGGCCTTCTTGGCCGGGCGCAGCTATACGAAAGACGAATGCAATCAACGCGACGAAGACGGCCACACCCTGCCCGATAAACGCATCGCCTTGGCCTTCGTCTATCGCGTCTTCGAAAAAGCGGCCTATGCCCTGGTCTTGAAGGGCGAGGAACCGGTCGCGCTCAAGGACGCCGTGCGCAACCCTTGAACGCGCCGGCCGACGCCCTCCACTGGCTCGCCCTGGAGGCCGTTCCCGGCCTCGGCCCCGAAACCACCCGGCGCCTGCTCGAGCACTTCACCGACGCGAAAAGCGTTTTCGACGCCCCCGTCGGCCTGCTCAAGCCCATCGTCGGCGAGGCGCTGGCGGCCGAAATCGCCCGCGGCGTGAACGAGGCCGAACACCAAGCCGCGCTCGCCTGGTTGAACGAACCGGGCAACCACTTTCTCCCCTTTACCAACCCGGCCTACCCCGAGGCGCTACGCAATCTGCCTGATCCGCCCGCTTGGCTCTATATAAAAGGCGACCCTGCCTGGCTCAGCCGGCCGATGGTCGCCATCGTCGGCAGCCGCAATGCCACGCCCCAAGGCCGGCGCGATGCCCAGGCCTTCGCCCAGGCCCTGGCCGAGGCGGGCCTGGTCATCGTCAGCGGCTTGGCCGAAGGCATCGACACCGCCGCCCACGAGGGTGGCCTAGCCGGCGGGGGCACCGTGGCCGTGGTCGGCACCGGGCTGGATCGGGTCTACCCGGCGAAAAATCGGGCACTAGCACATCGATTGGCCGAACAGGGCGCCATCGTCTCCGAATTCGCCCTAGGGACCCAGCCCAAGCCTGGCCACTTCCCGCGGCGCAATCGCATCATCAGCGGTCTGAGCCTCGGCGTGCTGGTGATCGAAGCGGCGCCCGACAGCGGCTCGCTGATCACCGCCCGGCTGGCGGCGGAGCAGGGCAGGGAGGTCTTCGCCTTGCCCGGCTCGATCCATTCCCCCTTGAGTCGCGGCTGCCATGCCCTCATCAAACAGGGTGCCAAGCTGGTCGAATCGGCCGCCGACATCCTTGAAGAATTGCGCTTTCAGTGGGCGCCTACTTACGTGGACACCCGCAAGCCGCCGGAAACCGACGCCCTGCTTGGACTGATGGGACCGGAACCCATGGGCCTGGATGCCTTGGTGACGGTTTCCGGCTTGACGGTCGATACCGTTTCGGCGATGCTTCTCGCGCACGAACTGGACGGCAAGGTGGCTGC
>JAJZTV010000045.1 GCA_021847385.1 Pseudomonadota bacterium
TTGCCGCGTCGAGATAGCTGTGGCTCAGGAACTCCAAGTCCACCAAACCCGCCAGCCACAGATTGCTCATCGGGCAGGACATGAAGCTATTGTTCTTCTCGATCAACACCACATCGAGTTCCGGTGCCTCTTTCTTGACATACTTGGCGACCGACAAGCCCGACCAGCCGCCGCCGACCACGACCACCCGCTGGCCTTTGGCCTTGGGCAAGACTGCCTCGGTGGCCGTGCGGCCCATGGCATGAGGCGCGGCAGCGGCGGCCGTTTCACTCAGCATCGATCCGGCAACGCCGGCAGTGGCTACGGTTGCGACTGAAGCTCCGCCGATTTTCAAAAAACTGCGTCGACTAAAGTTACTTTCCATCTCCATTCCTCCTAGGGTTTGACAAAAAAGCCCCCTCTCACTCGATGCTTCGCTACCGGGTATCGCACCGGCGCCAAGCTTTTAAAATAGGTTGTAGTTAGCTGTGTCCGCTATCCCTTTCGAATCCCCATCCGGGTCTTAGTACAATACTCCTAGTTTCAAGCTTTGTGCACTTCGTTCGCGCTTTGTAAACCTTACAAAACCCGGCTTGGCACGCCGCCGGCCCCAAGGTAGTCTCCCCCTATGCTCAAAATCGTCGATCGCCCTTATTCTGCGCGCGTCGCGCAGGATTTGGCTGCAGCCGGCCAGCCTTATCTCATCGCCCGGCTCAATGCGGCACGCGGCGTGCGAAGCGCCAATGAGGTTCGCCAGCGGCTGGCCGAATTGGAACCGCATGAGCGGCTGCACAATGCCGATGCCGCCGCCGCCCGGCTGGCCGATGCCATTCATCGTCAGGAAAAACTGCTGGTCGTCGCCGATTACGACGCCGATGGCGCCACGGCCTGCGCGGTGGCCGTGGCCGGCCTGCGTAGCCTCGGGGCCGAGGTCGACTATCTGGTACCCAACCGCTTCGACTATGGCTATGGCCTGTCGCCCGAGATCGTCCGCCTGGCCGTCGAGCGCCGACCCAAGCTGATCCTCACCGTAGACAACGGCATCGCAGCCCATGCCGGCATCGACGAAGCCAAAAGTCTGGGGCTGGAGGTTATCGTCACCGATCACCACCTGCCCGGCGACAGCCTGCCCGATGCGCTGATCGTCAACCCGAATCAGCCCGATTGCGCCTTCCCGAGCAAGCACCTGGCCGGTGTCGGCGTGATGTTCTATTTGCTGATGGCCTTGCGCGCCGAGCTGCGCCGACGCGGAAACTTCGCCAGCCAGCCCGAACCCAACCTCGCCGAACTGCTCGACTTGGTCGCTCTCGGCACCGTGGCCGACGTCGTGCGGCTCGACGCCAACAACCGCCTCCTGGTTGCGCAAGGCCTCGCACGCATGCGCAAAGGGCTCATGCGACCCGGTATCGCCGCCCTGTTCCAGGCCGCAGGCCGCCGGGCCGAGCGGGCTTCGGTCTACGACCTCGGTTTCTCGCTCGGGCCGCGCCTGAACGCGGCCGGCCGCCTGACCGATATGAGCCTGGGCATCGAATGCCTGCTCGCGCCGACGGCCTCGGCCGCCCAAAAGCTGGCCGGCGAATTGGACCGGCTCAATCGTGAGCGACGCGAGATCGAAGCCGAGATGCAGGAACAGGCCTTGGCCTTGCTCGATGGCATCGCCGTCGCAGATGGCGCCAGCCTATGCCTCTATGACCCGGGCTGGCACCAGGGCGTGATCGGCCTGCTCGCATCGCGCTTGAAGGAACGCCATCATCGGCCGACCCTCGTATTCGCCGACGGCGGCGACGGTCTGCTCAAGGGCTCGGGCCGTTCCATCGCGGGCCTGCACCTACGCGATGCGCTCGATCTGGTCGACAAGCGCCAGCCCGGACTGATCCTGAAATTCGGCGGGCATGCGGCGGCAGCCGGGCTGACGCTGCGCGCTGCCGATTTCGCAGGCTTTGCCGATGGCTTCGAGGCCGTAGCGAGAGAACTGTTGTCACCCGCCGACCTGGAGCGCATCATCGAAACCGACGGCGCCTTGGCACGCGAGGACTTCACCCTCGCCAACGCCCAAGCCATCCAGCACGGGGTCTGGGGCCAGGGCTTCCCACAACCCAGCTTCCATGCTGAGTTTTCGGTCTTGTCGCAGCGACTGGTCGGCGAAAAACACCTAAAGTTAAAGCTCGGCGGCAACATCGAAGCGGAAGCCATGCTGTTCAACCACGACAGCCCCTTGCCGGATCGCATCCAGGCCGTCTATCGGCTTGAGGTCAACGAATACAACGGCAACCGCAATTTGCAACTCACCCTGGAGCACTGGGCGCCGGCATGAACGACATCATCCATCCACTGTGGCCGTGGTCGGCCTTCATGGTCAGCTTGGCGATTGGGCTGCTCATCGGCTTGGAGCGCGAACGCTCGCCTGCCGCCAAAGCCGGACTGCGCACGTTCTCCCTGGTGGCGTTGGCCGGCACCCTGGGCGCACTGCTGGCGGAAAAGACCGGCTCGCCCTGGCTGCTCGCCGCCGGCCTGCTGATCCTAGGCGGCATGATGGTGGCCGCCTACCACCGCATGCCGGAAAAAGGCGATCCAGGCACCACCACTATCGCCGCCATCGTGGTCTGCTACAGCCTGGGTGCCTTGGTCTGGTACGGCTATATCGAATTGGCCGTTTCGCTGGCCATCTTGAGTACGGTGTTGCTCTATTTCAAGACCGAATTGCGCGGCGTCAGCCAGCGCCTGACCCGCACCGACCTGGTCTCCATCCTCCAGTTCGCCGTGCTGTCCCTGGTCATCCTGCCCGTGCTACCCAACGAGGGCTACGGCCCCTATGGCGTGCTGAACCCGTCGCAGATCTGGTGGATGGTCGTCTTGATCTCGGGCATTTCGCTCGCCGGCTACGCGGCCTTGCGCATTGCCGGCGAGCGCAACGGCACACTGCTGACCGGCCTGCTGGGCGGTGCGGTTTCCAGCACCGCCACCACGTTGACTTTCTCCCGCAATAGCCGCAACAACCCTGGCGTCGCCGGCATCGCCGCCGTTGTCATCCTGCTAGCCAACTGGATGGTACTGATCAGGCTGACTATCGTGGTCGCGGTGGTAATGCCTACCTTGCTGCCGCGCCTGGCCATCGTCCTGGCCGGCGGCAGCGCGGCCGGATTGATCGGCATCCTCCTGCTCTGGCGCAGGCTCGAGGAAAAACCAAGGCCACCGACATTGCAAGTCCATAACCCGACGGAGATCCGCACGGCGCTCGCCTTTGGCGGCTTATACGCGATCATTTTGTTGGTTGCGGCATGGCTCTCCGACTTGGCTGGCAAACAGGGGCTTTACGGCGTAGCGATCGTTTCCGGTCTGACCGATGTCGATGCGATCACGCTGTCCGGTCTGCGCCTGCTTGGCCTCGGCACCATCCAGGCCGATCAGGCCGTCACGGTGATCCTACTGGCACTGCTGTCGAATATCGCGTTCAAAAGCGCACTGGCCAGCTTCCTGAGCGGGGGGCAATTGGTTCGTACAGTCCTCCCAGGTATGACTATGACTTGCATAGGGTTGATAGGGGCATGGCTTCTGCTGTGAATTGAAGCGGTACGATAAAGACGCGCAAGAACGGCAGTCGACACAATGGCATGTACCGACGACAGGACAATTTGCCGCTCGCGCCGCTCAAGGCAGCGAAGCGCAGCGTTATTGCTGCAGCAATCGCTCCGACCAGATCAAGGCGTCGACATGCGCGAAATTCACCTCATCCGGCCCAAACCCGTTTTCGGCGGAACAGCGATTGATGGTGTCCTGATCGAAATTCTCGCAGGCGATAGCCAGTTCCAGGTAGGGCGCCAACGGCCCTGCCCGCTTGAGCAAGGCGAAAACAATTTCCTCGGGCAACTTAAGCCCGGCAATCGCTTCCGCCATGGGCATATTGAGTAGCGCATCCAGCATGGACAACAGGCCGACGATGAACAGGCCGCCACGTCTGGGCGGCGCAATCCGGCACTGCCCGAGATTTTCGGTGAAGCGCGCCCGGACCAAGGCATTTCTCAATAGGGACTGCGTTCTCGGATCCGCCGGCTGATCGCCGGAAAACAGCAAGAGGGCAAGCCAACGATAGAGCTGATCGTGCCCCAAGAACATCACCGCATGCGAAATAGACTGGATAGGGTGCTGCAGCAGCAAGGCTGGCGAGTTGATGTAGCGCAACAAACGATAGCTCAACGCCGCATCGGTCTTGAACTTCTCCTCGATCTCGCCGACCTCGGCGTGACTGATCACCAAATTGAGCAGTTCCATGATGCGCAGGCGATTGCCGTCGAGCTTGGACTCGGTACTGGGACGCACCTCGGTAAAGAAGCCCCCCTGAAAAAAATCGAAGCCGAGGCGGCTGCAGCATTCGTGCATTTCATCGGTATCCACGTGCGTCGCCATCAGCTTTGCCAATGGATACATCGCCCGCATCTTGTCGACATGCCGCGCCAGGCTCAGCGTATCGTGCTTTCGGCTATCGATACGAACATAACGGCATAACGCCGGCGGCAGTTTAAGCGCGATCCCTTCATCGTGGTCGTCAAGCGCCAGACGAACGCCCATTCGCCCAAGCTCGCCCAACCTGACTTTCATTTCATCGTTCGGCGACTGTAGCCCGGCAGGGGATACGACGACATTGGCCTTGGGCAAAAACTCCATAAACGGGCTGTGCAAGGTCTCGGGCACCAATGACAGAAGCAACAACAGCTTGTCACTGGCCACCTGCTGCAAGTCGCTGTTGAGCGCACAAGTCAGCAACATCTCGTCGCGCATCTGTTGCAGGCTTGTCGCCCCTGACACCACCGGCACTGGCACGCTGTCCCGCAACTTGAGCTCGTAGCCGGCCAGCCGCTGATTCGCACCTAAGATCGGCTGGCGAATCAGAAACCGCATCGGCCCCGTTTCAGGTTGGGCCGGTCTACCCTCGGCACTCGTAGGGATGGCATCGTTCTTCACTAGGCGTAGATGATGTTCAACCATGATGTCCTCGAATCATTTAACCGGGCTTATTGACCGCCCTTGCGCTGCCTTCATCAGAATGGCGTGGTATTTGACCAGCATGCCGAAGAAGCGGTCACTGGCCTCGCCAGCGATTCCCGCCATTTCCATGCTATCGCGCAGGCGTTCAAGCGTACCGGCCAGCGATACCGACAAACCGCTTCGATCTCGACGCCAATTGGCTAAATCCAGCGTGGCCAGCAAGTCGTCCAGGGCGTCGACGGCCGCCTGCCATTCCACGCCACCCTCGCCATGGCGCGAGCCGATGCCGCGCAAGACCGACAGTCTATGCTCGACCAAAAAGGACTCCATGGCCCGAGGGATGCGCCGCATAGACACAGCCATGCGGATCGGTTCGGCATGGCGCCCCCAATCCTCGGTATCGACGGATTGCGGCCGAACGTCGGTGTCGCTGGCACACCACCGTTGCCAGGCGGTCAAGAAATCCGGTCGCAGTGAGCCGCTAAGATCGTCGACCAACGACTGCATTCGCGCCAACCTCGCCGCGCTGTATTCGTCCTTGGCATTGGGCATAACGGCAGCGAGCACCCAGGCACCAAACAGGCGTTGGGCCGGGTGTGACAAATCGTCGATCAAGCCTTCCTTGTCGTGCAGCACTGCTTTGAGCAACGGCCATTGCAAATGGCTGAAGATTTTGCGATATGCCGAATCCAGGTCGGTACGGATGAACACCCCGTCGAACAATACCGCCACCCAATTGAGCAATACCTTATCGCTTGCGCCTAGAACAGACTGCATCCGCCGTTCGACCTCACGCGCCAGATTCGCGCCTGCATTCAACCAGGCACCGATCTCTAGACCGTAGCTGTTCCGGTCACCGTCGGTCCGCAAGGCATCCAAATGCCAGAGCAGTGGACGCTTAGGCGCATCGACATGACTACCCGCCGCCGTTGTCTTTCGACGCGCAATCCAATCCCAACACGCTCCGGCTATCCCACTGCCGTCTGTCTTATCGATGGCGCCGCCACGCATCTGCGGCAGCACACCACGTTCGATCATGGCTTGGTTGAGCGCCTGATAGACCCCACGCACATTGCCGGGAAGGTATTCGAGCACACCAGGCAACAATTGCTGGCGGATGCTCAATGGCATGCCGATAGTCTTGAAGGCATCCATCATGGCCTGCCCTATCTGGCGCGGACCGAAAGGCAGCTCCCGGTGCGACGCCACCGCCAACTTGTATTCGAAACGTCGATTCAGGCTATACAACTCGCTACTACACGCGGTGCCGATGGCCGTCGCGATCGCTTCGGGCGCAGTAAAGTCATGATGCTCGTCTTCGAGCATAAGCCCTACCTGGCTGAAACCGGAACGCGGCCTGGTTGCCGCCGCACCTACACGAGGTTTTCCCGACATCTGCTCGGCGAAGTGTTCATGGAAGCTTGCCATCAAATCGTCGTTGCGATTGCGCAGTGCATACCGCACCTGTTCGGATGCATCGTCCAGCAAACCGGCCTGGTTGGAGAAATCGGCAAGGATGTCGGTCAAGCACTGGGAAACGGCGATAGGCAGGCATGCCAGCGCAAACTCTCGGCACTCGGCAAGAAAATCGCCAACCGATGCTGAATCGGCCTGTTTCGATACGCTGGTTGAATCCTGCATGCCCTCTCTCCCGACCTCTGGGCAGCCGATGGCGGCCTATCGGTCACGATGACGTCGTCGTCACGATTAGGGCAGACGCAGGAACGGGTCTAGGCCGAGGGCCTAGCGAGCAGAAGACGTGCAGCATCGAGCGCTGCGCACCTAGCGGCCCCGCTGTCATAGGGTTACCCCCTTAGACCGGAAACTTTGCGTCCCCGCCTTTCGACGGGTTTGCCCTGGTTAGGTTTGCGGGGCTGGCCCGCATGCGTTCATTTACCACCATGCCCCAGCCCTTTGTCAAGGGCAGAGGCCTAGAAACCACTGCGACAGACCGCTTTTCAGCTTACGCGGAATTGGCCCACCAAATGCTGCAATTCGCCGGCCGTACTGGAAAGTTGCTTAGCCGCGGCATCCACTTCCTGGATCGAGAAGCTGTTCTCCTCGGTGATACTGCTAATGCGCTCCATATTGCGGGCAATTTCCTCACTGGCGAGGGATTGTTCCTTGACCGCGGTCGCAATCTGATGTGACGAGTGGGATACCCGCTCCGCTGCCGCGACGATCTGATCCAGGCTTTCGCCCGTCATCCGGTTGAAATTGGCGCCGGCTTCCACTTCTTGCTCGATATGCTCGATGGCATCGACAGCGGCGCTCGATGCGCCTTTGATCGTATCCACGGTATGGGCGATATCGGCTGTGCTCGAGGCCGTCCGCTCGGCCAACTTGCGCACCTCGTCGGCCACAACCGCAAAGCCTCGACCTTGTTCACCGGCCCGGGCCGCCTCGATCGCGGCATTCAGCGCAAGCAGATTGGTCTGGTCGGCAATGTCTTTAATGACTTGCGTGATCTCGCCCACGCGGTCGATCGATTCGGAAAGCCCGGCAATCGTGCTGCTCGACGAGCGTACGGCCTGCTCGATACGCTGCGTGGCATCGATACTCTTGGTCATATTGTCATGGCCTTCATGGGCCATGGCTTGGGTATCCAAGGCCGACCTCTCGACCCCCTCGGCATTTTGGGCGACCTCGGTCACCGACACGCTGCTTTGCTCCATCGCGGCGCTGATTTCCATGACGCCGTCGGTCTGCTTCTGTGCTCGGCTCATCACCAAATCCGCCTCGGTCGTCAAGCGACTGGATGCGTCGGCCACAGAATCCGCGGCCTGTTTCACGCCGCCGACTATCTGGCGCAATTGGCCGACGGTGCGGTTCAACGAGTCCGCCATCTGCCCCAGTTCATCCCGCTGCGCCAAATTCGCTCGCACAGTCAGGTCACCTGCCGCCACCTTATCGAGCACACCATTCAGATGTGCGATATTGCGGTGGATCATGCGCGTCAACTGCCAAGTAATGCCGATCAATATCGCCAGGCCGACCAGCATCATGACGCCCTGAATCATCAGCATCCGCCTGGCAGAGGACACACTGCCCTCATAAGTCGCCTTGGCCGCCGCCTCCTGAATCGGCAGCAACTGCGATAGAGGCTTGAGCACGCTGCTCTGCACGACCGGCCAATCGTCTTCCAGCATGCTGCCGAGCTTGGCCTTGTTTTCAGTGGAATAGGCGACGATTAATTGATCGATAAACGGATTAAGGCTGGCGATCTTTTTGTCGATCTTGTCGATCAACTCCTGGCCGTCCGAGTTGAAGTGGTTGTCCCTGGTCTGCTCACGAAACTCGGCCCAGAGCTTGGGCAACTCGGCCTTGACCTCCTTGGCGTGGTTCATGGAGCCGACCGCCGGCATCTGATCGAGCATCACCCCCGCCATACGGAAACGCACCTCTTTGAGCCGGGAGTCTATGGCTTGCAGGGAGGATGTCGGAATCACCTGATTTTCATAAACGGATGCAAGCGCGGAAATGCTGTGCTGGCTGGAGACGACACTCAACAGCGCCAGCCCTAGAATAATCACCACAGCCACCGCCGCATTGCTCAGCAATTTGGCCCGAATCGACATGGTGTGGAGCATCTTCATGCTTTCTCCTCGCATCTATGACTTGTTTGGTTTTCGGATACTCGGACACAACATGCCGGCGCCCGCCTTGGCAAACGCCGGCACAGTAAGCCGTGTCGCTAAAGCGCTTACTCGATCGGGTAGCCCTTGGCCTTCCACTCGGGGAAACCGCCGCGGAACCAATATACCTTCTTGTAACCTGCCTTAACCATGGCTTTGCCGGCCTTATAGCTCTTCCAGCACTCGCCGGAGTTGCAATAAACCAAAACCGGGGCGTTCTTGTCGGCCGGCAGTTTGCTCAAGTCGAAGCTGTCTTGGCCGGCATCGAAATCCACTGCCTTGGCGCTCTTCTCCTTGTAAGGCACGTTGATCGCCCCCTTGATGTGCGCCTCGGCATACTCGTTGGCCACCCGAGAATCCACCATCGGCACACCCTTATCATGCAGCTCCTTGGCCTTCTCGGCCGTCACCACGGTCGTCCCGTCCAAAAAGGCCGGGGTTTCCGAGGCGCGGGCCTTCGTCGTCGGCAAGGCAAATGCCACGGATACCACCAGGCCGAACATCAGTGTTTTCAAATTCAAGATTTTGGTTTGCATCATCTCGCTCCAGTCTGAAAAGAGGTTGCTTTTGGCAGATGGCAGTCGGCACACCCATCAACTCGCCTACCATCAGGCAGGACAACGGCGTCCTTGCAGCCACTATCTGCCGTTGGATATTAATTAAAAATTGCTTTGAATACTTAGCCCGCCTCCGTATAAACACGAAGTCAAAACATGCCAAGAATAGGATCAGCCTTTGATGCAGACTTTGGGTTTGAGGAAGGCCACACGCCGCGCCAAGCCAGCCTTTTCCGTCGCCTCGGCCACCAGGTCGACATCCTTGTAGGCACCGGGCGCCTCTTCCGCCGCGCCGCGCAGGGACTTGGTGCGGATCAGGATGCCCTGGCCCTTGAGCTGGTCGATCAACTCCCGACCGTGCCATTTCTTCAGGGCTGCATTGCGGCTCATGGCCCGGCCGGCGCCGTGGCTGGCCGAGGACCAGGCGCGGCGCTCGCCCTCGGCGGTGCCGGCCAGCACATAGGAGCCGGTGCCCATGCTGCCGCCGATGATCACCGGCTGGCCCACTGCCTGATATTCCACCGGCAGCGCCGGGTGCTTGGGACCGAAGGCACGGGTCGCCCCCTTGCGGTGGACATAGAGTAGGCGTTCGTGGCCCTCTACCTGGTGCTGCTCCAGCTTGCAGGTGTTGTGTGAGACGTCATAGAGCGTGGCCAGATGGCTGCCGGGGATGACACCAGCGAACACTTCGCGGGTGAGGTGGGCCAGGATCTGGCGGTTGGCCAGGGCGACGTTGATCGCCGCGTTCATCGCGCCCAGGTAGTCCTGGCCCTCGGGCGAATTGATCGGGGCGCAGGCCAGTTCCCGATCCGGCAATTGAATGCCGAGCCGGCTGGCCGCCTTGGCCAGCGAGACCAGATAGTCGGTGCCGATCTGGTGACCCAGGCCGCGCGAGCCGCAGTGGATGGAGACCACGATCTGGCCCTCATGCAGGCCGAAGGCCTGGGCTGCTTTCGGATCGAAGATCCGCTCCACAACCTGCACCTCCAGATAGTGGTTGCCCGAGCCCAGGGTGCCCATCTCGCCGCGCTGGCGCTTCTTGGCCAACTCGGAGACATTGCCCGGCACCGCCCCCTTCATCTTGCCGTGCTCTTCGATCAGGGCAAGGTCGAGCTCGCTGCCATAGCCCTGATGCACCGCCCATTCGGCCCCCTTCAGCATGATCTGGTCGAGTTCATGGGTGGACAGCTTGAGTGCGCCCTCCTCGCCCACCCCGGCCGGGATGGCCTGGAACAAGGCATCGGCCAGTTGCGGAAAACTCGGCGCCGCATCGACGAGGTTGAGATTGGTCCGCAGGCAGCGGATGCCACAGGAGATATCGAAGCCGACGCCGCCGGCCGAGATGATGCCGCCGAGATCGGGGTCGAAGGCGGCGACGCCGCCGATGGGAAAGCCGTAGCCCCAATGGGCGTCGGGCATGGTCATGGCCGGGCCGACCAGACCGGGCAGCCTGGCCACGTTGGTGATCTGGGTCAACACCATGTCGTCCATGGTCTGCAAGAGCGGCGCGCTGCCGTAGAGCAGCACCTCCGAGCGGGCCTCGCCCGGCGTCTTGGGCACGGTATAGCAGTAGTCGTCAAGCTGCTTGAGCCGGCTCATGTCCATGGCTTCACCTCGTAGGGTGCGCTACGCGCACCTGAAAATGGTGCGCCGAGCGCACCCTACACATCGACGATGCAGCGGGCCAGCCAGCCCTGCCGCCCCTGCTCCACCTTCAGCATAGTCAGCGTGGCCCCTTTCACCTCGGTGCCACGGTCCGCCCCCGGCCGCCAGGGCATGCCCCAGGCCCGGCCCCGCCAGTGGCTGCCCTGGTGTTCCAGCTCGAAGGCGCAGAAGACCAGGCCGCGCAGCCGGGCCTGGCCTAGCAACTGATTCAGCCAGGTGACCAGGGCCAGTTCGATATCGGCCTCCTCGAACTCGATAGGCACTTCGTGCTCGGGGATGACCGTGGCCGGTTCGGCCATGATGGCGAACATGGCCAGGGCGGCATTGACGAAGGCCGCCTCCAGGGTCTTGCCCTGGGCCTCGATGCCGATATCGGCCTCGTGATCGAAATAGCGGTAGCGCTGGGACATGGGTGGCTAGGGAGTGTGGCCCAAGAAGGCTATAATTCTGCGTTTTTTCCGCCCCCGTAGGAAATCAGGAATTCAAATGGAAGCCGAACAGCTCAATCAGATCGAAGGACAACTGGCCGACCTCGCCCGTCGGGCCAATGAGCTACGGGGGTAT
>JAJZTV010000046.1 GCA_021847385.1 Pseudomonadota bacterium
ATTTGGAAGAAAAAAGTTTCCACCATACGATGAATATTCCATATGTCATTATGGTCACCCCGAATATCATTGCGCCCCAGCCGAGGAGCATGAGCATTTTTGCAGTCAACACGATAAGAAGATATTGGATTGAAATTCCTTGCAAAAAGCCGCCGAAGAATGCAATCACAGCACCTGCTGCACCGAGCAAGAAACCAAGCAGCATTATTTTTTGCCCTGCATACTTCCCAATATGCAGAGAATGAATGAAGCGCAGAACTTTCGATTTTGTTGTCATGAAAATGTTTTTTATTTAAATGGGTTCAGATTTGTGCAATATGTTCGTGTTTCACAACTTAGCTGTGATGTTCCAATCCCAGCACCAATACCACCAAATGCTTTTCCACCCCCGGTAGTTTGACCTTTTTCATTTTGAGATGAGGATAGTGCACCAACTCCTCCCACACCAAGGTCAGCCATGGTTTGCTTGGAGCTAGATGTTGATTCGCCTTGACAAAAATTCTGTTTATCAGCGCTAACAGTACCTCCGAGCCCAAGCATCCCTCCTATTGTTCCTGTAGCCGTTGGTTTGCATGTGTTAATGACAAAACAGGTGTTTCCAGTTGTATCAAAACCGAAACCGGATTCCCAAGTTCCACCCCGCATGCCAAAAAGAGCGGTACCTCCAAATGTTGCGGTGATTTGAAATAGGCCGGAGGTATCAACTTGGCTTAACGGATTCCCCGTTACATATGTGTACGTATTAATCCCTCCCGCCAACCCCACCGGATCACTCTGCCCATACCGCCCCAAATCCGGCAGATAGTTGTCCCGAAAATAGTTGTAGTGGCTGTTCGTCTCCACATCATAGTACTGCCCCGGAAACCTCAGATTCAGCGCGAACTTGATCTTGTCCCCATCCGGGTCCTCGTCCGGCGTGTCGGCGCCGAACGGCTCGCCGAGCGTGTCGTTCCTCCAGACCACCTTGTTCTTGTCGTCGGTCACCAGGCGCGGCGTGCCCAGGTGGTCGGGGTGGATATAGAACACCCCCTGCATCTGCGCCAGCACGGTGACCGTGACCGGCGGTGTGCTGGTGACGCCGCCCTTGTTGTCGGTGGCCTCGGCGGTGATCGCATAGCTGCCGACCGGCACGTTGTTCCAGTCGTAGGCATAGGGCGCCTGGGTGACGGTGTCGAGCAGATTGCCGTCCCGATAGAACGCCACCTTCGCCACCTTGCCGTCCGCGTCAACAGCATCGGCGGCGAGTTTCACCGTGGCCGGCGTGGCGAAGAGTTGATCGGCTTGCGGCGAGGTCAGCGTGATCTTGGGTAGTTGATTAGGCACCACCGTCACCGGCACCGGGGTCGAGACGGTCTGGACGCCCAGGTTGTCGGTGGCCTTGGCGCTGAGGCTGTAGGTGCCGGGGGGCACCTTGTCCCAAGCGAAGGCGTAGGGGGCTTTGGCTGCGGTGCCGAGCAGGGTACTGCCTTGATAGAACTCCACCCTGGCGATGCTGCCATCGGCATCGGCCGCGTCGGCCACCAAGCTCAGCGTGGCCGGTGCGATGAGGTCGTCTACCGGTGTGGCGGTGAGGCTGACGGTGGGTGGGATGTCGACCGTGGCGGTTACTGCCGCCGACACGGTGCTGGCGCCGTAGTTGTCGGTGGCGACGACGGTGAGGCTGTAGACCCCAGGCGCGGCGCTGGGCAAGGTGAAGCTGTAAGGCGCCTGGGCGCTACCGCCGAGCAGGGTTTGCCCTTGGTAGAACTCGACCTTGGCGATGCTGCCATCGCTATCGGCGGCATTCGCGCTCAGCACAAGATCGGTGGGGTGAACCAGTATGGCTTGGTCGGCCGGCGCGGTGAGGGTCACCGTGGGCGGCGCGTTGACGATGATGGGCACCGCAGCCGACGTGGTGCTGGCGCCGTGGTTGTCGGTGGCGACGGCGGTGAGGCTGTAGCTGCCGGCCGGGGCGTCGGCCCAGGTGATGGCGAAGGGCGCTTGCGTGGCGGTGCCGAGCAGGGTGCCGCCTTGGTAGAACGCCACCTTGGCGATGCTGCCATCGCTGTCGGCGGCGTCGGCCGAGAGCGCGAGGGTGGCCGGCGCGGTGACGACGGTGTTGGCGGCCGGCGCGGTGACGGCCACCGTGGGCGGCGCGTTGAGGATGATCTCGACCGGCGCGGAGCGGGCGTCGTGCTCGGGGTTGAGCTTGTATGCCTGTTCTTCTTTGTCGTCGTCCTTGTCTTCTTTGCTGTCCTTGTCGCCTTTGCCTTCCAGCTTCCGCCTGTCGTCTTCCTCCAGCTTGTTGTTGGAGGCGATGGCGGTGAGGCTGTAGCTGCCGGCCGGCACTTGGCGCCAGGTCAGGCTAAACGGCGCATGGGTGGTAATGCCGATCAGGCTCTTGCCCTGGAAATAGGCCACCCAGCGGATGGGTTTGTTCTTCTGGCTGGACTGCGCATCGACGCTGAGCGCGATGTCGGCCGGGGCGGTGACGACGGTGCCGGGCAGCGGGCTGGCGATGGCGACGCTGACCTTGGGCTTTTTATCGTCGTCTTTATCGCTGTCCTTGTCTTTCTCGGGTTCCTTGGTCTGCTGGGTCGGCGGGTTCGGCATTTCGGTTTTGGCCGCATGGGCGGCAAGCGGCAGCAACGTGAAGGCCGCGAGCATGACTGCGAGCAGGGATCGAGCGGGAGCGCTGGCTTTGGTCATTTTCTCTCTCCCTTTTCTTATTGAACGACGGCCAGCGGCAGGTCGCCCAGCCAGACATAGTCGCGGAAGCGGCTGCCGTCGGCGGCGGATTCGGCGATCAGCCGGCCTTGCAGGTCGTAGTGGAACACCGTGTCGGTGTCGCCGTTTTGTTTGCGCACCCGCTGGCCGAGCGCGTTGACTTCATAGCCGGTCGAAGCGGCGGCCAGGATCGCGCGGGTCAACCGACCTCGGCTGTCGTAGTCGAACTGCCGTTGACCATCGCCGGTGAGGCTGCCGTTGGTGTCGTAGTTGTAGGTCTTGGCCGTGGCGCCGGCACTGGATAGCACGCGGTTGCTGGCGGGGTCGATGGCGTAGCTGCGGGCCTCGCTGCCGCGCGACTCCTGGGTGCGGTTGCCGTTGGCGTCGTAGCCATAGGCCAGCGTGCTGCCGGGCAGGGCCGCGCCGGTCAGCCGGTCGAGCGCGTCGTAGTTGTAAGTGGCGCTGGCCGCCGCGTTGCCGGTGTTGGTTTGCGCGGTGATGCGAGAGGCGGCATCGAGCGTGAGCCGCCAGGTGTCGGCGCCCAGGGTGACGGCATCGATGCGGCCCTGGGTGTCGAAGTTGCGGTTGAGCGTGGCGCCGGCGCCGTTGGTGTAGCCGGCCGCGGCGCCGAAGGGCTGATAGCGGATCGCGCTGGCCAGCACCTTGCTCTGGCCGGCCTCGGTGAGCCGCAGCTCGGTAATGCGGCCCGCGCTGTCGAAGCCATAGTCGATGCGCCGGCCCGAGGGGTAGTCGATGCCGTTCAAGCGGCCCTGGGCATAGCGATAGCGGGTGGCGTAGTCGATGCCGGCCACGGTGCGGGTTTCGCTGGTGACGCGGCCCTGGCTGTCGTAGGCGAAGCGGATGGCGCGGGCGAGCGAGCCGTTCGCTGCGCGTTCCTCGATGCGTGCCAGCCGGCCGACGCCGTTGCCGCCCTGGTCGTAGACGTAGCTCGTGCGGCTGCCGTCGGCATAGGCGATCAAGGTCGGGCGGTTGAGCGCATCGTAGCTGTAGCTCGTGGTCTGGCCCAGGGCCGAGGTGCGGCTGACCAGGTTGCCCGCGCTGTCGTAGGCGCTCTGGGTGGTGCCGCTGTCGGGCGAGGCCAGCCGGGTGACGTTGCCTAGGCCGTCCGTGGTCATCGCGGTGGTCAGCCCGCGCGGGTCGGTCACGCTGGTCGGCCGGTCCAAGCTGTCGTAACCCAGGGCGGTGAGGCCGCCGGCCGGGTCGGTGCTGGCGACCAAGCGGTTCAGGGCATCGTAGGCATAGCTGGTGGTCCGGCCCAAGGGGTCGATGATGCGGGTGCGGTTGCCGTTGGCGTCGTACTCGAATTGGGTGGACGGGCCGATCATCGCAAAGCCGTTGCCGCTGCGCTTGGCGATGCGGCGTTGGGGTGGCGGTGGCGGCGCCTTGGGTTTTTCGGCTACGGGTGCGGGTGTCTCGATGGCGGCGGTCGGCGCGGGTGCGGCGATGGCCGGTGGCGGGGCGATAACAACGCCGTTGGCCGCGTTGGTGCCGCTCGTTTGGTTGGATTCGCTGGTCTTTGCCTTGTCGCCGCCGGTTTGCGTGCTGCCGGCAGGGCGCGGCGCCACGCGCACGAGTTGGGTCACGAGGTCGCGGCCATCCAGGCGTTTCTGCACGGCCAGGGTGACAGGCTTGTCACCGAGGCTTTGCCCGGCGCGCAACTGGAAGCGCACGTCGCCGGCCGGGGTGGCCGCGCTGTCGAACAGGTTCAGCACGCTGGTCGTTTGCGGTTCGAGGCGTTGCAGGTCTTCGATGGCGAGGTTGCCGGCACTGCCGGCCTCGAAGGCCAGCGGCGCCTTGGCGGGCACTTCGAGTTCGCGGTTGAGTTCGGCCAGGGCGGTGGGCACCAGCTCTACTGGCTGCTGGAACCGTTTGCCGCCGGGGCTGAGCCGCCAGTCGAGCTGGAAGCTCAAGGCCTCGCCCAGGCGATAGGGCAGCGGCGTCTGCACCACGGCCACCGGGCCGTTGGGGCCGCTGGCCGCGAGGTAAGGCAGGCTTGCGCGTTCCGGGCCGCCCTCGATGCCGGCGAGCTGGGCGTTGCCGGCCTGTGTCAGCGGCAGCACCGGCACGATCTGTTCGGTGCCGGCGGCCACCGCTTGGCGCGCGCGCAGCGGGGCGGCCATCGTGCCGGCCGGGACGATGGCGATGGCCTGGCGCCATTCGCGCGTCGCGCCGTCGGCCTCGGCGATGCGGGCGCGCAGTTCGGCCTTCACGTCGGCGAAGCGGTCGAGGTCGATGGCCGGGTGCAGGCGCAATTGCAACTGGCCGTCGGCCGCGCGCGTCTGCTGAAAGCTGGCGAGCAGGCTGGTTTCCCGCCCGGCCTCGATCAGATTGAGTTCGCTCAGGCGTTCTTTTTCGCCAAGCGGCAGGGTGAAGATCAGGTCGTCGGCGCCGCTGGGGTCGCCGTCGGTGATCACGCGGATGTCGGCCACGGCCGGCAAGGCAGCCAGCAGCAGGTAGGCGGCGAAGAGGCGGGTGCGCTTGTGCATGGTCGTCTCCTTATTCCGCGGCGGTGCCGGTGATGGCTTGCAGGCGGCCGAGCGCATCGTAGACGCGGTCGATGTGCCGGGCGAGCTGGCCGGTGGGGTCGAAGCTGTCTTCGCCAATGCGATTGCCCAAGGCGTCGAGGCTGTAGGCGATGCGGTTGCCGGCGCTGTCCTGGATTTGGGTCAGGCGGTGGGCCGCGTCGTAGCTGTAGCTCAACGATGTGCCGTCGGGCAGGGTGACGCCGATGAGCTGGCCGACGCCGTTGTAGCGGTATTGCGTGGTCTCGCCCGCCGTGTCGCGGCTGGTGAGCCGCTGCCGGCTGTCATAGGCCAGCGTGGTGGTCACGCCGTTGGCGTCGGTCACCTGGGTCGGTAGGCCGTGGGCGTTATAGCCGGCGAGCCGGGTGGTTTGGCCCAGGGCGTTGGTGATGCTGGCGAGGTTGCCCTGCGCGTCGTAGCCGTAGGCGGTGATGTCGGCCACGTCGGCGCGCGGGCCGTCGGCGCTCGACACCTGGCCGGCCGCGTTGTAACTGAAGACCTGGCTGCGGCTGGCGCCGCCGCCTTGCTCGGTCTTGCCGAGCAGATTGCCTTGGCCGTCGTAGCTGTAGTCGGTGGTCAGCAGGGGCGTGCCGGTGGCCGACTCGCCGGCATAGACCGTCACTTGGCTGGGCAGCCGCAAGCTCGGGTGCCACGTGGTGACGGTGGTGCGCGCCTGCGCCGTGCCGGCCGCCTCGGTGCGGCGGGTCTCGAGGTTGCGCGCCACATCATAGGCATAGGTGGTCTTGCTGCCGTTGAAGTCGGTGCGCGCGGCGACGTTGCCGTTGGCGTCGTAATCGATCTGGCTGGCGGCCGGGCCGCAGCCGGCGCCGGCCGGCTGGTCGAGGCCGGCGCCCTTGACCATGCCGAGCACGGTCTTGAACCGGTAGGTGCGCACGGTGCCCAAGGCGTCGGTGACGCTGGTGCTGCCGTCGGCGTTGTAGGCGATCTGGGTATGGTCGGCGCCGCCGGCGTGTTCGGACAGCATGGCTCGGCCTTGGGCGTCGTAGCCCCAGGTGGCATAGCGATCGCCGTTTTCGTCGGTGATGCCGGTGAGCAGGCGGGGGAAGCGGCTGTCTTCGTAGTGATAGGTCCGGCTCCTGCCGTCCGGGTAGGTGACCGAGACCAGGTTGCCGCCGGCGTCGTAGGCATAGGCGTATTGGCCGCCGGCCGGGTCGGTCATGCCGGCCAGGCGTGACTGGGCATCGTAGCTGAAGCCCAAGCTGCGGCCGAACGCATCGCTGACCGAGGTCAGTTGACCGTCGGCGTTGTAGGCGTAGGTCTGGCTCAGGCCTTGGCGGTTGCTGACTTGTTGCAGCTTGCCGTTCGCGTCAAAGGTCTCGACGCTGTCGTCGGCGGCGGTGTAGCGCCAGCCGCCGTCGGCCAGCGGTTCCAGCCGGTCGGTGACGTCGGCGTCGCCCAGCCATTGGCCGTTGCTGGCGGTGAAGGTGTAGGTTCTGCCGTCCGGTCGCTGGGCCTTGAGGCTGGTCGCAGTGAGGTCGGTGAGTTTGGCGAAGGCGGTCCAGTTGGCACCGAGCACGCCCACTGCGCCATTCTGGCTGTTGTAGTGCCGATTGAAGGCAAGCGGAAAGGCGCCGCGCCCGGCGTAGTCCGCCTCCAACTGGTATTTGTTCGCGGTGCCGGCGTTGATCGGGTTGCCGATGCAGGCGGTGGGGTCGGGCGGGCCTTGGGTTTTGAGCTGATTTATTTCCCCATTTCCTCCGAGAACTATTGAAAATGTCTGCTTAAGAATTACATATGGATCTTCATACCACCATATACCCGCACCTGCAGGATAGATTTGTATTTCTAAATATTTGTACCCCTCTGTCCGAATCCTGCTGTAGTCAAAATATCTATCAAAATATATTCCTAGTTCATTGGCCGGACATGTTTCGCCCGGTAGCTTCCCAGAGCAGTATTGGTATAAATTATTTAATCCACTTCTTGGATCAGTGGGGTCCTGATACAGCCAATAACTAATGACTAGCCCCCAGTCGGACTGATTGCATGATAAGTATGGATTTGTACAAGATAAAATGGGTATAGTAATTTCTGATGCAGATACAGTTAAAAAAACTTTCCCATCAATTTCATTGATTTTTAAATTTGCAGCAGCAATGGCATTAACAGATGCCATCAAAACTAATAGCCTCACTATCAACTTATACAAAACCATCCAGTTCAAAAAGTGGAACCGAGTATTGTCGCAGGGTCGTGTGTATAAGAAAGTGCTGTGTTTTTTGTAATTTATGCCACGTTGAATATCAGCTTTATAAGCCGATTTGTAATCACGGATTAGTGTCATTTATCAGCCTCCCACGGCTTGTCGTTTTATTTGGATATGCCGGCATGCTACCTGCCGAATCGGGTATGCGGCATCATCCATTCGATATAGGCGCCTAAACGAAAGTATTAGGCCAATGGCCTAGTACGCGATTGTGATTGCTGGCCCAGGTAGCGAGGGGCGCGTCGGCGGCGTCCCGGCCGGGTTGAGGCTATGCCCCGGTCAGGCTGCGCCCGAGGCGGGGGCATCGGGTAAAATCCGGGTTTTCCATCGCCGGATATGTCATGGCCGAGGTTCTGTTTCTGCGGGGCGGTTCCGCCCTTTCGTCCTTTCGCATCGACAAGCTCATGGCGCGGCTGCGGCCGCTGGGCTGCCATCGGGTCGAGGCCGAATTCCGTTATTTCGTCGAGTTGAAGGAAGCGCTGGCCGAGGCGGACCGGGCATTCCTGCTCGAGTTGCTGGAGGCGCACTTGCACGATGCGGAGCCGGTTGCCGTTCTGGTCACCCCGCGCCTGGGCACGGTCTCGCCCTGGTCCTCCAAAGCCACGGATATCGCCCGCAACTGCGGCCTGCAGGCGGTGGCCCGCATCGAGCGCGGCATTGCCTATCGATTGGACTGGGCCGGGCAGGCCGTGCCGGACAATGCCAGCCTGGAGGCGGCGCTGGCCCATCTGCACGACCGGATGACCGAGAGCGTGCTGTTCGACGAACACGAGGCCCGGCGCCTGTTCGAGCATGTGGCGCCGCAGCCGCTGGCCGGCGTCGATCTCTTGGCCGGCGGCAAGGCCGCGCTGGAGCGGGCCAATGCCGAGTGGGGCCTGGCGTTGTCGCCGGACGAGATCGATTATCTGGTGGAGAACTTCACCCGCGCCGGGCGCAACCCGACCGATGTCGAACTGATGATGTTCGCCCAGGCCAACTCGGAGCATTGCCGGCACAAGATCTTCAACGCCTCTTGGGTGATCGACGGCCAGCCGCAGACCGAGTCGCTGTTCGGCATGGTGCGCCACACCCATGCGGTGCGACCCGAGGGCACGCTGTCGGCCTATTCCGACAACGCCTCGGTGATCGCCGGCGCGACCATCGGCCGCTTCTACCCGGATGCCGACGGCGCCTATCGCTTCCATGAAGAACCGACCCATATCCTGATGAAGGTGGAGACCCACAACCATCCGACCGCGATCTCGCCCTTTCCGGGCGCGGCCACCGGCTCGGGCGGCGAGATTCGCGACGAGGGCGCGACCGGCACCGGCTCCAAGCCCAAGGCCGGCCTGGCCGGCTTCAGCGTGTCCAACCTGAAGATTCCCGGTTACGAGCAGCCGTGGGAGCGCGAGTTCGGCAAGCCGGGCCGCATCGTCTCGCCCTTGCAGATCATGATCGAGGGCCCGATCGGCGCCGCCGCCTTCAACAACGAATTCGGCCGGCCCAATCTGGCCGGTTACTTCCGCGCCTATGAGCAAGAGACGCCGGACGGCCAGGTACGCGGCTACCACAAGCCGATCATGCTGGCCGGCGGCGTCGGCAACATCCGCGAGGACCACATCCACAAGCGGCAATTCCCGGCCGGCACCCTGCTGATCCAGTTGGGCGGCCCCGGCTTGCTGATCGGCATGGGCGGCGGCGCCGCGTCGAGCATGGGCGCGGGCGCCAACGTCGAGGCGTTGGACTTCGATTCGGTGCAGCGCGGCAACCCGGAGATCCAGCGCCGGGCGCAGGAGGTGATCGACCGCTGCTGGCAGTTGGGTGCGGACAACCCGATCCTGTCGGTGCACGATGTCGGCGCCGGCGGCCTGTCCAACGCGATGCCGGAACTGGCCCACGGCGCCGGCCTCGGCGCCCGGTTCGAGCTGCGCGAGGTGCCGAACGAAGAGCCGGGCATGGCGCCGAAGGAGATCTGGTGCAACGAGTCGCAGGAACGCTACGTCCTGGCGATCGCGCCCAAGGACCTGGACCGCTTCCGTGCCCTGTGCGAGCGCGAACGCTGCCCGTTCGCGGTGGTCGGCGTCGCCACCGACGACGGCCAGTTGACCGTGACCGACCGCCACTTCGGCAACACCCCGGTCGATATGCCGATGGACGTGCTGCTCGGCAAGCCGCCGCGCATGACCCGCGATGTCGCGCACGTTCAGCCCACGCTCAAACCCTTCGACGCCAGCGGCATCGAACTGAAGGACGCGGCCTATCGCGTGCTGCGCCATCCCACCGTGGCGAGCAAGAGCTTCCTGATCACCATCGGCGACCGCACCGTCGGCGGCTTTACCGCGCGTGACCAGTTCGTCGGCCCCTGGCAGGTGCCGGTGGCCGATGTCGCGGTCACGACCATGGGTTACGACACCAATCTGGGCGAGGCCATGGCCATCGGCGAGCGTACGCCGCTGGCCTTGATCGACCCGGCCGCCTCCGGCCGCATGGCGGTGGCCGAGTCGGTGCTGAACCTGGCGGCGGCCGCGGTTGCCGACATCTCCGACATCCGCCTGTCGGCCAACTGGATGGCGGCCGCCGGCCACCCGGGCGAGGACGCCGCGCTGTTCGACACGGTCAAGGCGGTGGCCAAGGAGCTCTGCCCGGCGCTGGGCATCAGCATCCCGGTCGGCAAGGACTCGATGTCCATGGCCAGCCGCTGGGAAGAGCAGGGCCGCAAGCGGGCCGTGGTCTCGCCCTTGTCGCTGATCGTGTCGGCCTTCGCGCCGGTGGCGGACGCCCGCCGCACCCTGACCCCGCAGTTGCGCCGCGACCTGGGCGACACCGAGCTGATCCTGATCGACCTCGGCGCCGGCCGGGACCGCCTGGGCGGCAGCGTGCTGGCCGAGACCTACAACGCGCTGGGCGACCGCTGCCCCGACCTGGACGATGCCGCGCGGCTGAAGGCCTGCTTTGGCCTGATCCAGCGCTTCAATAGCGAAGGCAAGCTGATCGCTTATCACGACCGCTCGGACGGCGGCCTGTTCGCCGCGCTGTGCGAGATGGCCTTTGCCGGCCATGTCGGCGTCGATATCGAATTGGCCGAGGGCGATGCCTTTGCCGCGCTGTTCAGCGAGGAACTGGGCGTGGTGCTGCAAGTGCGCCGTGCCGATGCCGCCGCGCTGCTCGCCGCCGCCGAGGCGGCCGGCCTGGTCGCCCGCGCGGTCGGCCGCTTGAACGACGCGGACCGCGTGCGCGTGGCGCAGGCGGGCAAGACCCTGCTCGACGAGGCGCGCACCGACCTGATCGTCGCCTGGTCCGAGGCCAGCTATCGCATCCAGGCCCTGCGCGACAATCCGGACTGCGCGCGCCAGGAGTTCGCTACCTTGAAGGACGCGGGCGACCCGGGCCTGTCGGCCAGGCTGAGTTTCAATCTGAACGAGGATGTCGCCGCGCCTTATGTGAAGCAGGCCACCGCCCAGCCCAGGATGGCGGTACTGCGCGAGCAGGGGGTGAACGGCCAGGTCGAGATGGCCGCGGCCTTCGCCAAGGCCGGCTTCGCCGCGGTCGACGTGCATATGAGCGACATCCTGTCCGGTCGCGTCTCGCTCAAGGACTTCAAGGGCCTGGTCGCTTGCGGCGGCTTCAGCTATGGCGACGTGCTCGGCGCCGGCGGCGGCTGGGCGGCGTCGATCCTGCACAATGCCCGCGCCCGCGACGAGTTCGAGGGTTTCTTCCAGCGCAGCAACACCTTCGCGCTCGGCGTCTGCAACGGCTGCCAGATGATGAGCCGCTTGAAGGCCATCATCCCCGGTGCCGAGGCCTGGCCGCGGTTCGAGCGCAACCTGTCGGAACAGTTCGAGGCCCGT
>JAJZTV010000047.1 GCA_021847385.1 Pseudomonadota bacterium
GCCTTTCCGGCCGAGCACCGCCTGGTGGCCGACTACCTGCGGGCGGCCCAGTTGACGGTCGATCGCCAGGTCATGATCGAGGCCAAGATCATCGAGGTGAGCCTGAACGAAGACGCGCAGGCCGGCATCAACTGGAGTTATGCCGCCGGCAGCTTCAGCCTCAAGAAGGGCGACAAGCTGCCGCCGGCCAATACCCGCTCGCCCAGCGGCAACTTCACGCTGGGTTTGATCAGCGGCGGTTTCGAGGCCGTGATGAGCTTCCTGGAGACCCAGGGTGCCGTGCATGTGCTGTCCAGTCCGCGCATCTCGGCCATCAACAACCAGAAGGCCGTGCTCAAGGTGGGCACCGACGAGTTCTTCGTCACCGGCGTCAGCACCACCACCACGACCGGTACCGCCACCACGACGACGCCGACCGTGGTCCTGTCGCCGTTCTTCTCAGGCATCTCGCTCGACATCACGCCGCAGATCGACGACCAGGACAACATCATCCTGCACGTGCACCCGTCGGTCACCTCGGTGTCCGAGGTGACCAAGCAGATCACCTTGTACGGCCAGGCCTCCAGCCTGCCGTTGGCGTCGAGCAACGTGTCGGAGACCGACAGCATCGTGCGGCTGAAGGACGGCCAGATCGCGGCGATCGGCGGCCTGATGAAACGCGAGTCGCATGGCGACAGCGCCAAGACCCCAGGCCTGGGCGACATGCCGGTCGGCAATCTGCTGTTCAAGAACACCAGTGCCAGCCGGCTCAAGAGCGAGCTGGTCATCCTGCTCAAGCCGACCATCATCCGCAATGCCAGCGATTGGGTGGATAATGCGCGGGAGGTGGAGGAGCGAATCGATCGGATGGTGGTGAAGCCGAAACCCTAGGAAAGCCTGTTGCAAATGTACCTAGAACACTTCGGATTGCACGAATACCCCTTCGGCCTGACCCCCGATACCAGTTATTTCTTTCCCGGTGTCGGCGCCCAAGCCGCGCTCAACACGGTGCTGGTGGCGCTGGAGAACGGCGAGGGCCTGATCAAGATCGTCGGCGAGCCGGGCTCGGGCAAGACCATCCTCTGCCGTTATCTGCTCAACCAGATGGAAGGCGGCCGTTTCGTCACCGCCTATATCCCCAATCCCAATCTTTCTTCGGCCGCCTTGACCCAGGCCCTGCTCAGCGAGTTCGGCGGCGAGTTTCAGCGTAGCGCGGCCTATGGTTTGACCAAGGCGCTGGAGATGCGGTTGCTGGAGCTGGCGCGTGAGGGCAAGCGCGTGGTGGCCTTTATCGACGAGGCCCAGGCCACGCCGATCGAAAGCCTGGAGGCCTTGCGCCTGATCACCAATCTGGAGACCGAGAAGAGCAAGCTCCTGCAGATCGTGCTGTTCGGCCAGCCCGAACTCGACACCAAGCTGGCCGACCCGGCCGTGCGCCAGATCCGCAGCCGCATCGCCTTCCACGACCACATCACGCCGTTGACCGCGGCCGAGCTGCCGGCCTATATGAGCTATCGCCTGAACCGGGCCGGCGCCGCGCGTTCGCTGTTCACGCCGCGCGCGGTGGGCAAGCTGCACAAGATGGGCCGGGGCCTGCCGCGCTACATCAACATCCTGGCGCACAAGGCCCTGATGCTGGCGTTCGGCGAGGGCCGGCACGCGGCCGATGTCCGCCATGTCCGCCTGGCGGGGAAAGACACCCCGGGCGTGAAACTGTCGCTGTTCGACCGGTTTTGACAGGCGGCTAATCGACTCATGAGCATCATCAATCGCGTTCTCAAAGATCTGGACCGTAACCGGGCGCTGTCGGGCACACCCAGCGGCGTGCGCGCCGTGGCGGCCGACCGTCGCGCCTCGCTCTGGATCTGGGTGGTCCTGGCGGCCTTGCTGCTTGGCTCGGCCGCCGGCTTTGCGCTCAGGCAATATCGAATCCAGCAGGTGCCTACGGTCTCGGCGCCACAGCCGCACCCGGCCGCACCGGCCGCCGCGCCGGCGCCGCCGGCCGAGGTGCCGGCTGCAGCCGTCGAGCCGGCACCGGCGTCGGCGGTCGTGGCCAGCCCCGCGCCGGAACCGGCCGCCAAATCAGCGCCGCCACGGGCCTTGGCCAAAGCGGCCTTGCCGCCAGCGCTTGAGACCATGCCCTCCAGCCTGGCGCCGGCCAGGCCGCGCATCGTCAAGGAACCCAGCCTGACTACGCCCCAGGCCTCGGCCAATGCCGCCTTCAACGAGGCCCAGCGTTTGATCGAACAGGGCCGTCCGCGCGAGGCCATCGACAAACTCAATTCGGCCCTCACGCAATACCCCGCCCATTTGGCGGCGCGCCAGACGCTAGTGGCCTTGTTGGCCGAGCACGGCGAGATGCAACGGGCGGAGACGCTGATTCGCGACGGCGTGGCCTTGCACCCGGACGAGATCTGGTTTGCCCAGGCGGCGGCGCAATTGTCGGTGCGCCAGGGCAATTACGCCGGTGCGGCAGCCACCCTGAAGGAGGGCCTGACGCGCGGCCATGCCGACGGCGCCTACTGGGCCTTCCTGGCCGGGGTGCAAAATAAATTGGGCCATCAGGACGAAGCGGCGCAGGCCTATCGCCAAGCCGTACGCCAATACCCCGACAACGGTATCTGGTGGGTGGGCCTGGCGGTGGCCTTGGAGCGGCAAGGGCAGAAGGAGGAAGCGCGCACCGCCTATCAACAGGCCTATCGCACCAAGCTCACGCCGGAGTTGAAGGATTTCGTCGCACAGAAGATGGCGGAACTGGCCAGGTAATGGTTCAACGCGGTGGTCGGCGCTAAACTGGCAGCCACAATCACAGAACAACGCGAGGTTGCATGGTTCCCCATCTCACGACTGCGCTCACCGGTCCGCTGCTCGACCTGGAAAAACACGTCCTCGCCGCCATGCCGCAGATCGAGCACTGGTTTCGCCGGCAATGGATCGAGCATTCGGCGCCGTTCTATACCTCGGTCGATCTGCGCAACAGCGGCTTCAAGCTGGCGCCGGTCGACACCAACCTGTTTCCCGGTGGCTTTAACAACCTGAACCCGGCCTTTGCGCCGTTGGCGGTGCAGGCGGCGCAGGTGGCGGTCGAGAAGATGTGCGTGACCGCCAAGCGCCTGTTGCTGATCCCGGAGAACCACACGCGCAATCTGTTCTATCTGCAGAACGTCGCCTCGCTCGCCTGCATCCTGCGCCGTTCCGGCCTGGATGTGCGCATCGGCAGCCTGATCCCGGATTTGCAAGCGCCGATGAAGATCGATCTGCCGAACGGCGAACCGTTGGTGCTCGAGCCGATTCGGCGCGAGGGACGGCGGCTGATGGTGGACGACTTCGACCCCTGTGCGGTCTTGCTCAATAACGATCTCTCGGCCGGGGCGCCGGCTATCCTGCAAGACCTCGATCCGGCCCAGACCATGATGCCGCCCTTGCATGCCGGCTGGTCGGTGCGGCGCAAATCCAAGCATTTTGCCGCCTATCGGCGGGTGGCCGAGGAATTGGCCGGCATTGTCGGCATCGACCCGTGGCTGATCGATCCCTATTTCGCGGTGTGCGACGAAGTCGATTTTCAAACGCGCGATGGCGAAGAATGCCTGGCCGGCCATGTCGACGAGATGTTGCGCCGCGTCCGGGCGAAATATGCCGAGCACGGCATCGAGCGGGAACCCTATGTCATCGTCAAGGCCGACGCCGGGACCTATGGCATGGGCATCATGACCGTGAAGAGCGCCGACGAGATGCGCGAGCTGAACCGGCGCCAACGCAACAAGATGGCGGTGGTGAAAGAAGGCCTGCAGGTCCGGCAGGTCCTGGTGCAAGAGGGCGTCTACACCTTCGAGACCATCAACGAGGCGGTGGCCGAGCCGGTGGTCTACATGATGGACCATTTCGTGATCGGCGGTTTCTACCGCGTGCACACCGGGCGCGGGCCGGATGAAAACCTGAATGCGGCCGGCATGCACTTCGTGCCGCTCGCCTTCGACGAGGTCGGCAACTACGGCGATGCCGAGGCCTGGCCCGATGCGCCGGTCAATCGCTTCTACACCTACGGCGTGTTCGCCCGTCTGGCCGCGCTGGCCGCCGCAGTCGAGCTGGAAGAGACCGCGCCCAATCCGCGCCTGCCGAGGTTCTGACATGCAATTTTCACCGCGAAGGACGCGAAGTTCGCGAAGGCAACAAACGATTTGGACTTCGATGGAAATTGCCTATCCGTCATTCCCGCGAAGGCGGGAATCCAGAAGGGGGCCATTCCCCAACACATGGATTCCGGGTCTCCGCTTCGCTTCGCCCGGAATGACGATTTCCTCTTCGCGTTTCTTTGCGCCCTTTGCGGTTAAAACTGCTTTGAAATAGGCCCAACATGCAAATCCTGTTCGTCGCCGACCCGCTCGCCAGCTTCAAGATCTACAAAGACAGCACCTTCGCGATGATGCAGGCCGCCGCTGCGCGCGGCCATGCGCTATGGGCCTGCGAACCGCGAGACCTGGCCTGGCGCTACGGCAAGCTCGTGGCCCGGGTGTATCCGGTCACGCTCACTTCCCCCCCTCAATCCCCCCCGCAAGCGGGGGGGAAGAAAGGGGGGGATTGGTTCGAGGCGGGCAACCACGAATGGCGCCGCCTGAATGAATTCGATGCGGTATTGATGCGCAAGGACCCGCCGTTCGATCAGGAATTCCTCTACGCCACCTATCTCTTGGAACTGGCCGAGCGCGACGGCGCGCGCGTGTTCAACCGGCCGCAGTCGTTGCGCGACTTCAACGAGAAGCTGGCGATCTTCCGCTTCGCCCAATTCACCGTGCCGACCTTGGTGACCAGCCGGGCCGAGGAGATTCGCGAATTCTTAGCCGAGCAGGGCGACATCGTGCTCAAGCCGCTTAACGCGATGGGCGGCGCCTCGATCTTCCGCGTCCGGCCGGGCGACGCCAACCTCGGCGTCATCCTCGAAACCCTGACCCAGCACGAGACCACCACGGTGATGGCCCAGCGCTACATCCCCGAGATCAAAGACGGCGACAAGCGCATCCTGGTCATCGATGGCGAGCCGGTGCCCTATTGCCTGGCGCGCATCCCGGCCCCGGGCGAGACCCGCGGCAACCTCGCCGCCGGCGGCACCGGCGTCGCCCGGCCGCTGACCGAACGCGACTGGCAGATCGCGCAGGTCCTCGGCCCGCAACTCAAAGCGGCCGGCCTGCTGTTGGTCGGCCTGGATGTGATCGGCGACTGGTTGACCGAGGTCAACGTCACCAGCCCGACCTGCTTCCGCGAGATCATGGAGCAGACGGGGTTTGATGTGGCGGGGATGTTTGTCGAGGCGCTGGAGCGGCAGGTTTGATTTTTTCTCCCTCTCCCTCCGGGAGAGGGTAGGGGTGAGGGAAGGTCTTTTGCTGCGTTGAGGCGATGTACGTTGGCTAGTGCATTCGGCCGGGGCCGCCCGGCGGCGGGTCACTTTCTTTGCTCGTGCAAAGAAAGGTAACCAAAGAAAGCACGCCCCGCCGTCGCCGACACCCCCGTGCGTGTCACAGTTGCGCGGGCGGCTCGCCAACTCGCCCTTCGGGCTCAGACAAACTCGCCGGCCTTCGGCTGCCCCGCGCAACTGCGCCACGCACGGCGGCGACAGAGGGGATGGAAAACCGGCGGATTGCGCTGCGCTTATCCGCCTATAGTTGAGTTGTTGTTGATCGATAAGGCGACATTCCGCATTTCACCCCCTAAATTGGGCAAAATTTTTACCCAATTTAGGTAATCAAGTTCATATTGGATATCGTATCCCATGAATATCTCGCACCTGAAGATGTATCTCTACCGCGTAAAGCCATATGCTGCGGCGTTATGGTTCCTTGTAAATCAACCAGTCATTGTTGGCGTCGTATTAAGCCTTGGCCTGCCATTTTCGTTTCAGAAATTCAGTGAGTACTCGTCTAAGCGCGAGCGCGTGGATAGAGCAGACCTTCAAATTGGAGATGCAGTCTCCGTTCTGAGAACACGCTTGATTGGCGCGAAGAAGTGTGAGGAAATCGCGGATGCTCTAGTGACTTTCAATAATCCTGCGCCGCTTTACCCAGAGTTCAAGGACATGCCTATGGTCGGCATAGTTTTGGATTTGATGAAGAACCTTCCGGATAAAAAGAGCAAGTTTGAACTGAACCCTGTTTACGAAGCGGCTTCGAGACTCCATGCTTTTGAGCCAATAATCAGGAAGTCCTGTGACGTGGAAAGCTCAAAGGAATATATTAGAAGCCAATACCTGGAGCAAGCTTTCCGAGTTCGCCCGTGGTGGAATATTCCGACGGCTTATGAGCACGCGCTTAGGTAGAACTCGTAGGGTGGCTTCGCGTAGCAAGCCACCGCATGGTTTGCCCTACAAATAATGCAGAATTTTTTGTACGTGCTGGGCATTCGGCCGGGCGCCCCCGGTCGTTGGCATCTGCCGACTAACAGCGCCATAACGTAGCAACAGACTTTCCCTCACCCCTGCCCCTCTCCCGGGGGGAGAGGGAGTTAAAATCCCCCCACCTTCATCACCACCCCACCCATTCCGCATGCGGCTCATCCTAATCATCCTCACCCTGCTCCTCACCCTCACCGGCTGCGGCGAGCCGCCGCTGTATAAGCAGCAGGCCTATGTCTTCGGCACCTTGGTCGATATCAGCGTCTACGGCGAGGACGAGGCCAAGGCGCAGCGCGCGGTCGGCCAGGTGCTCAAGGACTTCGATCACCTGCACGAGATGTTGCATGCGTGGAAATCGGGTGCCTTGGTCCGGGTCAATAGTCTGCTGGCCCAAGGCGCGACCGAGGTGTCGACCTCGCCCGGTCTGGTGACGATCTTGCAGGACGCGGCGCGCTATTCGGCGCAATCGAATGGCCTGTTCAATCCGGCCATCGGCCACTTGATCCAGTTATGGGGTTTCCAGGCCGACAGCTTCGACGGCAATGTGCCGCCGGCGCAGGCCGAGATCGACAAGTGGCTGCAGGCCGCGCCCAAAATGAGCGATCTGGAGTTACAAGGGCATGTTGTGCATTGCCACAATCCGGCGGTGCGCATCGACCTCGGTGGCTATGCCAAGGGTTACGCGCTGGATATGGCGGCGGCCTATCTGAAGAGTCAGGGCATAAACAATGCGCTGATCAATATCGGCGGCAACATCATGGCCTTGGGCAAGCACGGCAAGCGGCCATGGCGGGTCGGCATCCAGCATCCGCGCCGGGCGGGTGCGATCGCGATGGTGGACTTGCACGACGGCGAGGCGATCGGCACCTCGGGCGACTACCAGCGTTATTTCGAGTACCAGGGCCAGCGCTACAGCCACCTGATCGACCCCAGAACCGGCCAGCCGGTGCAGGGCGTGCAGGCGGTGACGGTGATCGCACACGGGGCCAAGGCCGGCGTGGTGTCCGATGTCGCGAGCAAGCCGCTGTTCATCAGCGGCGC
Source organism: Pseudomonadota bacterium (assembly GCA_021847385.1). Lineage (GTDB taxonomy): Bacteria > Pseudomonadota > Gammaproteobacteria > Burkholderiales > Thiobacillaceae > Sulfuritortus. Next base: position 7,403 of record JAJZTV010000047.1, read on the forward strand.
CGACGGTTGGCGGTCGATGGCGGACAAGATGGGCGTGCGCGAGGCGATGTTCATCGACGGCAGCGGCCGAATCAGTGTGACGGCCGCCCTGGCCCAGCGCCTGCAGTGGGAGCCGGAGGTGTCGCCGGCTAAGGTCGTTCCTTGAGCAACGGCAGGATCAAGTCGTCCAAGCGGCCCGCATGCACCTGGCCGGCGATCTTGTGCCGGACGATGCCTTGGCGGTCGATGACGAACGAGGTCGGCACTTTACTGACGCCGCCGAATTGTTGAGCCGTCCCTGCGATCGCTTGTATGGCCGGGAAGCTATAGCCTTCCTTGCGCATGAAGGCATCGATCTCGGCCTGGCTTTCGTCCAAGCTCAGTGCCAGAATCTCGAACCCTTCGGCCTTGTGCGCCTGGTAAAAGGCCTGCATGGCCGGCATTTCGTGCCGGCAATAGGGGCACCAGGTGGCCCAGAAGTTGACCAGCACCACCTGGCCGCGCCAGGCCGACAGCGGCTTGGGGCCGTCCACTGTCGAGATCGCGACCTCGGGCGCCGGCAGGTGCAGTTCGTCGACCGGGGCCCAGGGCCGGAACCACAAGTAGACGATCAGCCCGATCAGCAGTAGGGTAAGCCAATTCGCTTTGAGTTTTTGCAGGAACCAATTTGTCTTCGTCATCCGATTCATCCAAACGTAAGGTCTTGCGCCTGAAGCAAGACAAGCCCGACGACGCGGCAGCCGCACCGGCGCCGGCCAAGGCACGCAAGCCGGTGCGCGGCAGCCATCTGCCCACGCGCCAGCGGCGGGCGTTGAAGGGTAGCGATTCCCCCGCGCCGATGGAAGAGGCCACGCCCGCCGCCAAAGCGCCGGCGGCGGACCCGTCGCGCCGGCGCCAGCGGCCGAAACCAGGGCCGCAGCAGCACCCGCCGCGTGGCCGGGTGGAACGCGGCGAGGGCGGTGAGCGCAAGGCGCGCCCGCCACGCGACGAAGGCGGCTTCGAGCGCAAGAGCCGCGCGGGTCGCGACGAGGCGCCGCGCCGTTCGGACCGGGGCGAACGCGAGGCAAGCAGGCCGCAGCGCGAGGGCCGGCCGCGCCGCGAAGACGGGCAGCCGCGCCCGGCGCGCAAGCCGGCGGCGGGGCCGCTTCGGCTGTTTGCCGCCAGCCCGCGCGGCCTGGAGCACGAACTGGCCAAGGAATTGGCCGAACTGGGCGCCGAGTCGGTGCAGCCCGGCTCCGGCGGCGTCGCCTTCACCGGCGACATCGCGCTGGCCTGGAAGATCAACCTGTGGTCGCGCCTGGCGATCCGCGTGTTGCAGCAGGTCGCCCACGGCCGCTACCAGACCGAAGACGATCTGTATCAGGCGGCGCGTGGCCTGCCCTGGCCGGAGTGGTTTCCGCTCGGTCGGACCATCGCCGTGCGCACCGTCGCCCACCGCAGCCCGCTCAAGAGCCTGAACTTCGCCTCGCTCAAGATCAAGGACGCGCTGTGCGACCGCTTTCGCGATGTGACCGGCGCCCGGCCCGACGTCGATCCGCACAACCCGGATGTGCCGATCCTGCTGTTCCTGGGCGAGGACAGCTTTACCCTCTACCTCGACCTGACCGGCGAGCCCTTGAACCGGCGCGGCTACCGGGTGCAGGCGGCGCAGGCGCCGCTGAACGAGAACCTGGCCGCCGGCATGTTGCGCCTGGCCGGTTGGACGCCGGAGATGCCGCTGCTCGACCCGATGATGGGTGGCGGTACCATTCTGCTGGAAGCGGTGCTGATGGCCTTGAATATCGCGCCCGGCCTCAGGCGGCATTTCGCCTTCGAGAACCTGAACAGCTTCGACAAGGTGGAATGGGCCAGGCTGCGCAAGAACGCGCAGGCGGCACAACTGGAGAAACGCAGCCTGCCGATCTACGGTGCCGACATCGACCCGCGCATGGTCTGGGCGACCGAGACCAATCTGACCGAGGCTGGTCTGCTCGACTGCGTGACCTTGCGCGAGGCCGATGCGCTGGAGGTGCAGGCGCCGGGCAAGGTCGGCTTGATCGTGAGCAATCCGCCCTACGGCGTGCGGTTGAAGCCAGGCCGCGCAGCGACGGCGTCCTCCGCTCCCTCCGGGATACCGGCGGATAGGGGTCTCACCAGCGGATTGGAGGCGGGGGAAGGCGAAGCAGTCGAAGACATGGCCGCGTTCTACCAGGGCCTGGGCGACAACCTGAAACAGCATTTCACCGGCTGGAACGCCTATCTGCTCTCGGCCGACCCCGAGTTGCCGCTGCACATCGGGCTCAAGGCGAGCAAACGCACGCCCTTGTTCAACGGCCCGCTGGAGTGCCGGCTGTACGAATACCGGTTGGTCAGCGGCCAGATGCGGCGGAAAAAGGGCACCGAATCGTAGGGCGCCCCCGCTGCGCGAGGATAAACGTTCCACGCACCCTGTTTTGAATTTGCCGCTGTGGTGTTTTGGTGCGTGGAACGCACCCTACGATGGTCTCAGCCGAGCAGCCGCTTCAAGGCCTCGGCGTATTTCTCCGCCGTCTTCTTGACCACCTCGGCCGGCAGCACCGGGCCGGGCGCCTGCTTGTTCCAGCCGGAACCGGTCAGCCAGTCGCGCACATACTGCTTGTCGAAACTGGGCGGGTTGCTGCCGACCTTGTATTGGTCGGCCGGCCAGAACCGCGAGGAGTCCGGCGTCAGCGCCTCGTCGATCAGGGTCAGCGTGCCGTTTTCATCGAGGCCGAACTCGAACTTGGTATCGGCGATGATGATGCCGCGGGTGAGCGCATACTCCGCCGCGGTCGTGTACAGGGCCAGGGCGGCGGCGCGCACCTGGGCCGCCAGCTCCTTGCCCAGCAGTTGTTCGCACTGGGCGAAATCGATGTTCTCGTCGTGCTCGCCCACGGCCGCCTTGGTCGACGGCGTGAACAGCGGCTCGGGCAGGCGGTCGGCCTGTTGCAGGCCGGCCGGCAGCGCGATGCCGCAGACCCGGCCGGTCTTCCGGTAGTCGGCCCAGCCGGAGCCGACCAGGTAGCCGCGCACGATGGCCTCGACCGGCAGCGCCTTCAGCCGCTTGACCACGATGGCGCGGCCATCGACTTGGTCGCGCTCCTCCGGTGCTACCACGTCTTCCGGTTTGTCGCCGGTCAATTGGTTGGGCAGGATCGATTTCAGCTTGTCGAACCAGAAGGCGGACACCGCCGTGAGCACCTTGCCCTTGGCCGGGATCGGCGTCGGCAGAACGACGTCGAAGGCGGACAGGCGGTCGGTGGTGACGATCAGCATGCGCTTCTCGTCGATGGCGTAGATGTCGCGCACCTTGCCTTTGTGGATCAGCGGCAAGGACTTGATCGAAGTCTCGTATAGGGCATCCATGGTTCTCTCCAAACGACAAAGGCGGCACGGGGCCGCCTTTGTGCGCAGTCAATAAGCGATCAGTTGACCTTGGGGTCGAGTTCGCCCTTGTCGTAACGCTTCTGCATCTCTTCCAGCGAGAAGACCTTCTTGATCTTGCTAGCCTGGCCGGCGGCGCCGAAGGCCTCATAGCGGTCCTTGCAGATGCCGGACATGGCCTTGGTCGCTTCTTTGAAGAACTTGCGCGGGTCGAAGTTGGCCTTGTTCTCGGCCAGGTGCTTGCGGATGGCGCCGGTGGAGGCCATGCGCAGGTCGGTGTCGATGTTCACCTTGCGCACGCCGCTCTTGATGCCTTCGACGATCTCGCTGACCGGCACGCCGTAGGTT
>JAJZTV010000048.1:0-6947 GCA_021847385.1 Pseudomonadota bacterium
CGCCCAGTTCGACCTCCTTCAGGATCGATACGATCTGCTGCTCGCTAAACTTCGATTTCTTCATGTAGAGCTTCCTTTCAGGGAAAAACTCTACTTCAAATCGGCCCGAAAATCCGAGGAGGCTTCAGATCAATCTCGGAGTCGTCGAAGGTGCCAGACACCGCCTCGACCAGATCATCGACTTCAGCTCGGAGACCTAAGCGAACCTCTAGCATAACGATGCCCAACGTAATGTAGACACCAAATGTCCGGATAAAAGTTTTATTGGATACGGTGGATAAGCTTGGCGCATTCACTAACTCCCCGATTCTGATGACAGCTTGTGTCTTATAAGCTGGCTGCAGGGCCGCTTTGATCTTTGTTGTGCTGCAAGCCTACCCACATAGGACAGGACTTTCAAGGCGGGCCAAGCCCGTTCCTGTGCGCGCTACTTCACCTTCGGCACCTTCACCGGTTCCCCAGTGACGAAGGCCCAACACTGCGGCGTGGCCGACCAATAGGCCCGGCCGTCTTGCTGTTTGCCGATGTCCTTATAGATGTAGTCGCAGACCTTGATGCTGCCGGTGACCGTGTCCAGGATGACCGGGCGGCGGAACTGCTTTTCCGGGGCGTCGGGGGCGTTGGAGAAGTTGGCGTCGATCACTTGGTAGCGGCCGGTCGGCAGTGGGGCCGGAATCTGCTCTGCGGCCGGGGGCGGTTCCTCGGCCAGGGCGAGGCCGATGCTCAGGCCGAGCGCAACGAGTATCGGATTGAGCTTGTTCATGCGTCCCCCGTTTGACTGAGTGAAACTATTCCGCGTATGGAGAGAATTACCTGACCCCTCCATACATCCTCGGATCAAACCGAAAATCCCGCACGACGCTCAAGGCCACCTCGGCATAACGCGTGTGCAGTGGATTGATCAGCGCATTCCGGCTCTCGGGCACGATGACCGAGGGTACCAGCAGCACCAACTCTTTAGCATTGGCCAGCCATTGGCTGCCGAAGTCCTGGGCGGCGTCGGCGGCGGGCAGGCCGTTCCAGCCGACGGGCAGCTCATGGAGTTCGACCCGGCGGATCAGGCCGGGGGCGCCGGGCACGTCCACGGCGACGAGCACGAGGTCGGTCGGCGCGATGCCGGCGGTGTGGACGAATTTTTCCAGCGAGGCGAGTTCGATGGTTTCGGCGGCGTACAGCGCGCCGTAGCCGGGCTTGTTCCAGCGGCCGCCGATCAGGCGGTTGCCCTCGCAGCTTTTGTCGAGGGCGTGGCGCTGCTTGGCGATGCGCCAGAAGCGCTTCACACGACCCCGCCTTCGGCGATGGCGACAAGGATACGGCGGACGGCGTTGGCGCCGATTTCGGTGTCCAGCAGGTCGAGCGGCGGCGTGTCGCCCAGGGCGTGGTTGGGCCGCAGCATCCAGGCCTTGGCCGGCTCGGCGGCGCCGAAGACGTCGATGGCCTGGCGGGTGACGATGGCCACCCGGTGGACACGCTCGGAGGCGGCGGGGTCGAGCGGCTTGCCCTGGGTCTGGTAGCGGTGCGCCGTGGTGCTGGGCACGCCGATGACCTGGAGCACCCGTTTTTCCGGGATGCTGAAGAACATGCTGGCATGCTTGACCAGCTCGGCCGGGTAGCCCTTGCGCACCCGTTTGATCAGTAACTCGCCGGTGGTCGGCTCCTTGGCGATGAAGGCGGCGAAGCGGGCGGCGGAGGCCTTGACGGGCTGGGCCTTGCTAGTCGTTGCGGCCTTCTTGGTGGCGGGTTTGGTCGCGACCTTGGGTTTGGCCGAAGTGCCAGTGCTCCGGGGGTGGCGGGTGGGTTCGGTTGCGGTGGCGGTGCTCATGGCGGCCTCGCGTTGTTGCCAAATGGAATTTAATGATATGCCATTTGGGATGGGTTGGCCAAGCCGGTTTGTTTTGGGGAAGGGCTGGATGGCCGCAAGCTCGAAACCTCGCTTCGCTCGTTTTCCCGCCTGCCCCCGCTCTGCGAGGATAAACGCGGGAATGACGACGCTTTACTACTCCGCCCAGTCCGCAATCAGCTCCAGCAGCTCCTCGCCGTAATGCTCCCGCTTGGCCGCGCCCAGGCCCGAGATGTCGGCCAGGGCGGCCTCGTCCTCGGGGCGCAGGCTGGCGAGCTGGCGCAGGGTCTTGTCGTGCAGGATGACGTAGGCGGGCACGCCCTGTTCGCGGGCCTTGTCCAGGCGCCATTCGCGCAGCGCGTCGAACAGCGGCTGGTCTTTGCTGAGCAGGCCTTCGACGGCCTTGGCCTTGGCGCGGGCGGCCTTGCCGGCGGGCCGGGTCGGCTTGCGCAGTTGCACGCTTTGTTCGCCTTTCAACACCGGCCGGGCGGCCTCGGTGAGCTTGAGCGCGCCGTATTCGGCGAGGTCGGCCTGCAACAGGCCGGCGGCGACCAGTTGGCGGAAGATGCCGCGCCACTCGGCCTCGCTGTGCTCGGTGCCGACGCCGAAGGTGGGCAGCTGGTCGTGATCGAAGTTGGCCACCTTGTCGGTGCGCTTGCCGAGCAGGATGTCGATCAGGTGGACGGCGCCGAAGCGCTGGCCGGTGCGCCAGGCGGCGGACAGGGCCTTTTGCGCGGCGACGCTGCCGTCGAACAGCTCGGGCGGGTCGAGGCAGACGTCGCAGTTGCCGCAGGGTTGGCTGTGCTCGCCGAAGTAGTCGAGCAGCACCATGCGCCGGCAGCGCGGGGCCTCGCAGTAGGCCAGCAGGGCGTTGAGTTTTTGCGCCTCCAGCCGCTTTCTTTCCGGCGGCGCCTCGGATTCGTCGATGCGGGCGCGCTGCAGGGCGATGTCCTGCAGGCCGTAGCTCATCCAGGCCTCGGCCGGCTCGCCGTCGCGCCCGGCCCGGCCGGTCTCCTGGTAATAGGCCTCGATGCTCTTGGGCAGGTCGAGGTGGGCGACGAAGCGCACGTCGGGCTTGTCGATGCCCATGCCGAACGCGATGGTGGCGACCATGACCACCGCCTCTTCGCGCTGGAAGCGGCGCTGGTGTTCGGCCCGCAGGGCGCTGTCCAGGCCGGCGTGGTAGGGCAGGGCGTTGAAGCCCTCGCGCTGCAGCCATTCGGCGGTCTCTTCCACCTTCTTGCGCGACAGGCAGTAGACGATGCCGGCCTCTTTGCGGTGGTCGGCCAGGAAGTGCAGCAGTTGCCGGCGCGGGTTGTCCTTTTCGACCACGGTGTAGCGGATGTTGGGCCGGTCGAAGCTGGCCAGGAACACCCGGGCGCCGACCAGGCCCAGGCGCTGCGCCATCTCCTTGCGGGTGGCCTCGTCGGCCGTGGCGGTGAGGGCGACGCGCGGCACCTTGGGGTGGCGCTCGTGCAGGGTGGACAGTTGCAGGTATTCCGGGCGGAAGTCGTGGCCCCACTGCGAGACGCAATGGGCCTCGTCGATGGCGAACAGGGCCAGGCCGGGGCCGGCTTCCAGCGCGTCGAGCAGGTTCAGGAAGCGCTCGGTGACCAGGCGCTCGGGCGCGACGTAGAGCAGCTTGATCTCGCCGGCGCGGGCGGCCCGCTCGATGGCGCTGGCCTCGCCGGCCTCCAGGCTGGAGTTGAGAAAGGCGGCGGCCACGCCGTTCTGGCGCAGGGCATCGACCTGGTCCTGCATCAGCGCGATCAGCGGCGAGACCACCACGCCGACGCCGGGCCTGAGCAGGGCGGGGAGCTGGTAGCAGAGCGACTTGCCACCGCCGGTGGGCATGAGCACCAGGGCGTCGTTGCCCTGGCTGACGTGGTCGATGATGGCCTGCTGGCTGCCGCGGAAGGCGTCGTAGCCGAAGACGCGGCGGAGGAGTTCGAGGGCGGGGGTGTCATTATGGGGCATGGCGGCGGATTATCGCACTGGGGCTGGCTGCTGGCTTCCGTTAAAATCTCGTTTTTTCGCCGCAAGCGCCGCCCGCCCCATGCTCAAGCTCTACAACTCCCTCGCCCGCGAAAAACAGGAATTCGCGCCCATCGAACCCGGCCGGGTGCGCATGTATGTCTGCGGCATGACGGTGTACGACTATTGCCACCTCGGCCACGCTCGGGTGCTGGTGGTGTTCGACATGGTCACGCGCTGGCTCAAGGCCTCGGGGCTGGATGTCACCTATGTGCGCAACATCACCGACATCGACGACAAGATCATCAAGCGGGCCAACGACAACGGCGAACCCTACACCGCGCTGACCCAGCGCTTCATCGACGCCATGCACGCGGACGGCGCCGCCCTGGGCGTGCAGCCGCCCGACCATGAGCCGCGGGCGACCGAGTATGTCGGCAAGATGCTGGACATGATCCAGGCCCTGATCGAACGCGGCTACGCCTACCCGGCGGCCAATGGCGACGTCTATTACGCGGTGGGCAAGTTCGCGCATTACGGCCAGCTCTCCGGCAAGTCGCTGGACGATCTGCGCGCCGGCGAGCGGGTAGAGGTGGACCCGAACAAGCGCGACCCGATGGACTTCGTGCTGTGGAAGTCGGCCAAGCCGGGCGAGCCGGCTTGGCCCTCGCCCTGGGGGCAGGGGCGGCCGGGCTGGCACATCGAGTGCTCGGCCATGGGCTCGGACCTGCTCGGCCGGCACTTCGACATCCACGGCGGCGGCCAGGACTTGCAGTTCCCCCACCACGAGAACGAGATCGCCCAGTCGGAGGGGGCGCACGGCTGCAAGTTCGTCAATTATTGGTTGCACAATGGCTTTGTCAGGGTGGACGACGAGAAGATGTCCAAGTCCCTGGGCAACTTCTTCACCATCCGCGAGGTGCTGGCCAAGTACGATCCGGAGGTGGTGCGCTTTTTCATTTTGCGCGCCCATTACCGCAGCCCGCTGAATTATTCCGACCAGCACCTGGACGACGCCAAGGCGGCGCTGACCCGGCTGTATACCGCGCTGCGCGGCATCGAAGCGCCGACGGTGGCGATCGACTGGCACGAGCCCTATGCCGCGAGCTTCAAGGCCGCGATGGACGACGACTTCGGCACGCCAGAGGCCTTGGCCGTGCTGTTCGATCTGGCGGCCGAGGTGAACAAGGGGGGCGACTCCCGGCTGGCTGGCCTGCTCAAGGCCCTGGCCGGGGTGCTGGGCCTGCTCGAACGCGAGCCGGAAGCCTTCCTCCAGGCCGGCAGCGGGGAGGGCGGCTACAGCCCCGAGCGGATCGAGGCGCTGATCGCCGAGCGGCTGGCCGCGCGCAAGGCCAAGGACTTTGCCCGCTCCGACGCGATCCGCGACGAGCTGAAGGCGGCCGGTATCGTGCTGGAAGACGGCCCGCAGGGCACGCTCTGGCGGCGGGAATGAGTTATGCGGTCTATTTCGGCGCGGCCGGCTGGAACCACCCGGGCTGGCTGGAGACCTTTTATCCCGAAGACATGCCGGAGGACTGGCGGTTGGCTTTCTACAACACCCAGTTCCGCTGTAATTATTTAGAGCGCGCGGCTTGGGCCGGTTTGGCACCTGAAATCTGGGCACAATGGGCTCAAGAAACCCAAGAAAGCTTTTGTTTCGTGTTGGAGTCGTCCGCTTCGGCCGAGATCGATGCGGCGGCGGCCGAGGCCTTCGGTGGCCGGGCGGTGATCGTCGATTCTGCGCAGGATGCTCGGCTGCTTTGGTTCGATGCGGCGAGCGATCTGCGCACCCTGGCGGCGCAGGTGCGCGAACGCGTTGCCGGCGGCACCGTCTATTTGATCAGCCGGGATGCCGATCTGCCCCGTATGGAGCAGGTGCGCACGGCCATAGAGCTGATGGGGCTTTGATTGAGGATGCGCGGGCTTTTGCTAGAATCGCGTCAAAACTAGGACCAAACGTGTCGGATAACCTCGTCCAGATCAGGGACCTCTCCTTTACCTATGGCGATCGCATGGTGCTTCAGGGTATCAATCTGAATGCCCGGCGCGGCCAAGTGGTGGCCATCATGGGCAATTCGGGCTGCGGCAAGACCACGCTGATGCGCTTGATCGGCGGCCAGGTCAGGCCCAGCGCCGGACAAATCTTGGTCGACGGCATCTCGGTCGGTGGACTCGATATGCACGAACTGTACGATCTGCGCCGGCGCATGGGCATGTTGTTCCAGTTCGGCGCCTTGTTCACCGACATGACGGTCTACGACAACGTGGCCTTCCAGTTGCGCGAGCATACCGACCTGCCCGAGCCGATGATCCGCGACCTGGTGTTGATGAAGCTGCAGGCCGTCGGTCTGCGCGGCGCCCAGGACTTGATGCCGTCCGAGTTGTCGGGCGGCATGGCGCGGCGGGTGGCCTTGGCCCGCGCGGTGGCGCTCGACCCGATGCTGATGATGTACGACGAACCCTTCGCCGGCCTGGACCCGATCTCGCTCGGCGTGATCGGCAACCTGATCCGCCGGCTGACCGATACCCTGGGCATGACCTCGCTGGTCGTCACCCACGACATCCAGGAGTCGCTGAAGATCGTCGATTACGTCTATTTCATCTCGGACGGGGTGATCGAGGCCGAGGGCACGCCGGCCGAGATCAAGGCCTCGGGCCTGCCCTATGTGCATCAATTCGTCCACGGCGAAATGGATGGCCCGGTGCCGTTCCATTATCCTTCGCCGACCTATCTCACCGACTTGGGGCTTGCGCAATGATGGAAGGTTTGGCCCACGGCCTAAGAAAACTGGGTGCCCGCGTCGTCGATGCGGTCTGGCGCCTGGGCATGGCCAGCCGTTTCCTGGTGCTGACCTTGATCTATTCCGGCACCAGCTTCCGGCGCTTTCAGTTGGTGATCAAGGAGGTGTTCAACTCGGGCGTGTTGTCGCTGATCATCATCCTGGTCTCCGGCCTGTTCGTCGGCATGGTGCTGGGCCTGCAAGGCTACGAGACCTTGCAGACCTACGGTTCGGAGGAGGCCCTGGGCGTGCTGGTGGCCTTGTCGCTGGTGCGGGAACTGGGGCCGGTGGTCGCCGCCTTGCTGTTCGCCAGCCGGGCCGGCTCGGCCATCACCGCCGAGATCGGGCTGATG
>JAJZTV010000048.1:6957-10975 GCA_021847385.1 Pseudomonadota bacterium
GCTTTCCGCCTTGGAGATGATGGCCTTGAACCCGATCGCGCGGGTGATCGCCCCCCGGTTCTGGGGCGCGGTGATCTCGATGCCGATGCTGGCGGCCATGTTTTCGGCGATGGGCGTGTTCGGCGGTTATCTGGTCGGCGTGGTCTTGCTCGGCGTCGACGAGGGCGCGTTCTGGTCGCAGATGCAGGCGGCGGTCGATTTTCGGGACGACATTGTCAATGGGATCATCAAGAGCGCGGTGTTCGGGGTGGCGATCACCCTGATTGCCCTGTTTGAAGGGTATGATGCGCCGCCGACGGCGGAGGGCGTGTCCCGTGCCACCACGCGCACCGTGGTAACCTCCAGCTTGGCCATATTGGCACTGGATTTTGTGTTGACCTCGTTTATGTTCAGGGGAGTGGGCTGATCATGGCCATGAAGCGTTCCACGCTGGATCTTTGGGTGGGAGTGTTCGTTGCGGCGGGCTTGGCCGCGCTGATGTTTCTGGCCTTCAAGGTAGGCAGCATGGGGGCCTTCGATGTGGCATCGAGCTACACGATCAAGGCCGACTTCGAAAATGTCGGCGGCCTGAAGGTGCGCGCGCCGGTGAAGAGCGCCGGCGTCGTGGTCGGCCGGGTGTCGGACATCCATTTCAACCCCGAGACCTATGAAGCCGAAGTGATGCTCAACATCGATGATCGCTTCAAGTTTCCCAAGGACTCCAGCGTCGCGATCATGACCTCGGGCTTGCTGGGCGAGCAGTATGTGGCACTGGAAGCCGGCGGCGACGACAAGATGCTGGTACCGGGTGAAAGCCTCAAGATCACGCAGAGCGCGGTCGTGTTGGAGAATTTGATTGGCCAGTTCTTGTATAACAAGGGCGATGGCGGTGGCGAGTCGGATAAGGCCGCCAAATAAACGGATTGTTCAGGAGTGAATATGTTGAAGATTGTTAAGGGATTGCTTGCGCTGGTTTTGGTGGGCACCGCCGCGCTGGCGCAGGCCGAGATGACGCCGCCCGATGTCCTGACCAAGAACACGACCAACGAAGTGATTCGCATCGTCAAGCAGGACAAGGATATCAAGGGCGGCAACAGCAAAAAGGTCTATGACCTGGTGGAGTCGAAGATCCTGCCGCACTTCGATTTTCGCCAGATGACCCAATTGGCGGTCGGCAAGAATTGGCGCCAGGCCTCGCCCGAGGAACAGCAGCAGTTGACCAAGGAATTCCGTGCGCTGCTGGTGCGTACCTATTCGGCGGCGATCACCAGCGTGGCCGACTACAAGATTGAATTCAAGCCGCTCAAGATGCAAGCGGGTGAGACCGACGTGCTGGTCGGCACCGAGGTCAGCAAGTCGGGCATGGCGCCGATCACCATCGACTATCGCCTGGAGAAACAGGACAACGGTTGGAAGGTCTACGACGTGCTGGTCGACAACGTCAGCCTGGTCACGGTCTATCGCAACTCCTTCAACAGCGAGGTGCGCAAGAACGGTATCGCCGGCCTGATCCAGTCGCTGGTGCGGCGCAACCAATCCGCGACGAATGGCGGTTGATCCGGTATGCGTGTCGAGGCCGATACCGCCTATCCCGAAGGCGACTGGGTATTAAGCAATGCCACCCGCTGGTTGGCTGAAGGCCAGCAAGCCTTGGAGCAAGGCTGCGCCTGTTTCGATCTGGCGGGCGTTGGGCGCGTGGATTCGTCGGCCTTGAGTCTGTTGATGGCTTGGCGGCGCATCGCACTGACGCTAGAGCGGCCCCTGGCCTTTCGCAATATCCCCGCCAGTCTGACCAGTCTGGCCACGCTCTACGGCGTGGCCGAGTTCCTGCAGTAATGAGCCGCGCGATCAGCGTGCGCGGGCTGGCCAAGCGCTTCGGCAGCTTGGAGGCCCTGCGCGGGGTCGACCTTGAGATCGAGCAGGGCGAGTTCTTCGCGCTGCTCGGGCCCAATGGCGCCGGCAAGACCACGCTGATCAGCATCCTGGCCGGCCTGGTGCGCGCCAGCGCGGGCGAGGCCAAGGTGATGGGCCACGATGTCGTGCACGATTACCGCGCTGCCCGGCGCAATCTGGGCGTGGTGCCCCAGGAACTGGTGTTCGACCCCTTCTTCACCGTGCGCGAAACCCTGCAATTCCAGTCCGGCTATTTCGGCTTGCGCCATAACGACGACTGGATCGACGCGCTGTTGCACCACCTGAACCTGACCGACAAGGCCGACACCAATATGCGCCGGTTGTCCGGCGGCATGAAACGCCGGGTGCTGGTGGCCCAGGCCTTGGTGCACAAGCCGCCGGTCATCGTGCTGGACGAACCGACGGCCGGGGTCGATGTCGAATTGCGCCAAACCTTGTGGCAGTTCATCCGCGATCTCAATCGTCAGGGCCACACCATTTTGTTGACCACGCATTACCTGGAAGAGGCCGAGGAACTGTGCGAGCGGGTGGCGATGCTGAAGGAGGGCCGCATCGTGGCGCTCGATCGCACGGCCAATCTGCTGCGGGCCGATTCGCAACGGCGGGTCGAGTTGCGGTTGAACCCGCGGCGTTTGCCCGAGGCCTTGCAGCCGCGCTTGGTCGGGGAAAAAGAGGGGGCGTTTTTACTGAGCCTGCACGACTTCGCTGAGCTTGAAGGCATGTTGGCCGAGATTCGCCAGGCCGGGGTGCAGATCGACGGCTTTTGCGTGCGCCAGCCCGACCTGGAAGAGGTGTTCTTGCAGACGATGCACGGGGCGGCACGATGACCGGTTTTCTGACCCTGTTCCGCAAGGAGGTGCTGCGCTTCTGGAAGGTGCTGATGCAGACCGTGGCGGCGCCGATCCTGACCACCTTGCTCTACCTCTTGATCTTCTCCCATGTGCTGGAGGCGCACGTGCAGGTCTATCCGGGCGTGTCCTATACCAGTTTTCTGATCCCCGGCCTGGTGATGATGGCGATCCTGCAGAACGCCTTCGCCAACGGCTCGTCCAGCCTGATCCAGTCCAAGATCAGCGGCAACATCGTGTTTTTCCTGTTGCCGCCGCTGTCTTATCTCGAGTTCTTTCTGGCCTACCTGCTAGCGGCCATGGTGCGCGGCTTGGTCGTCGGTTTGGGGGTGGCGGTAAGCGGCCTGCTGTTCACCGATTTATCGTTTGTGCACCCGCTTTGGGTCATCGTTTTCGCCCTGGTCGCGAGCGCGGTATTCGCCTGCTTCGGCATCATCGCCGGCATCTGGGCCGAGAAGTTCGACCAACTGGCCGGCGTGCAGAACTTCGTCATCATGCCGCTGACCTTCCTGTCCGGCGTGTTCTACTCCATCCACTCGCTGCCGGCCTTCTGGCAGGCGGTGTCGCACTACAACCCGGTGTTCTACATGATCGACGGTTTCCGCTACGGTTTCCATGGCGTATCCGATGTCGATCCCTGGCAATCGTTGGCCGCGGTGTCGCCGATTGCCCTGGTCCTGGCCGGCCTGACTTTGCAGCTATTGCGCTCGGGCTATAAACTCCGCCACTGAACTCCTTCTAAGCATTCCCATGGTGACTCCCGAACAAATCGAGCAATGGATCAAGGCCGGCCTGCCGTGCGACTACATCAAGGTCGACGGCGACGGCCATCACTTCGAGGCGGTGATCGTCAGCGCCGAATTCCGCGGCAAGATGCGCGTGGCCCAGCACCAACTGGTGTACCAGGCCCTGGGCGACAAGATGAAGGCGGAGATCCACGCCCTGTCGATGCGCACGCTGACCCCGGAAGAGTGGCATGGATAAGCTCGTCATCGAGGGCGGCCAGCGCCTGACTGGCGAGGTCGCCATCTCCGGCGCCAAGAATGCGGCCTTGCCGCTGCTATGCGCCTGCCTGCTCACGCGCGAGCCGGTCACCTTCACCAATGTCCCGGCGCTGAACGACATCCACACCATGCTCAAGCTGCTGGAGCAGATGGGGGTGAAGGTGGCGCGCGACGGCAACAGCGTGACCCTGGATGCTTCGGGCCTGAACAACCCGGTGGCGCCCTACGAGATGGTCAAGACCATGCGCGCCTCGATCCTGGTGCTGGGGCCGT